>JBGQLC010000127.1:0-2012 GCA_041499885.1 Minisyncoccia bacterium | reverse complement strand
TGCTCGGCGAACTCCCGCTCTGGATCGTTTCCGAAAGCATTAAGTCCTCCGAACGCGCCGCAGTCGCTGTGCGTCATGAGGATCACGCGACTGGTCTTGTGAAGCGTGATAGACGTAGTTATCTGACTGAGGATGGTCGGATCTTTGAGATGGAGCGACTTTGCTCCACCGGCAAGCATCACCACGTCAGGCATGGGAATATCATCCTGCCGTTTTGCGAGGAATATGTGCAGGAGTTCCCAAAACCGATGGTCGAAACACCATACGATACAGGCGCCGGCAATATAGTGATCTCGCGGAGATGGAAATGTAAAATCAGGTCTGTTCATGGTTGCTGATTTACTCATTGACAAGGATCCTCCCGACGTTATTTTTAATTTCTACGAACCCGGAGCTGGCAGTAATATACTCCTCTTTCTTGTTTTTGTCAACGATTTTGATGACGCCCGGCGCGAGCGCCGAGAGGAGCGGGCGGTGGTGGTCGAGAATCGTAATCTCGCCGCTTTTCGTTTTGCAGTTTATTAATTCGGCGTCGCCGCTGTACAAAACTTTTTTGAGCGAATAAATAGATAATTTCATAGTGAAAAATTCGATAACTTATTATTTTTATCCAAAGAGTAGAAAGATAATTAGAAAGATAGAACTGAAGCGAAATGCAAAATCATCGTTATACATCCATCCAAAAAAAGCAAATACGAAAAAAATCCATGTAACTATATTTTCCTTTTTGAGCGCCAGAGGATTTTTTCTGTCATGGGAAAAATATGAAATAATTCCAGCAATGCAAATCCCGCCGAAGATAATTAAAGGAGACCCTAATTTTCCGAACGCAGTAAAAAATCCAACGAACAGAAAACTTACTAAAAGTGAAGCTAAAACGATCTTTGACCAGTGCCAGTTCTCCATATCCTTAGGCCCTATTCCCTAATTTCTTCTATATTTCCTTTCATGTAAAAATTTTCTTCCGGCACGTCGTCGTGCTTCCCTTCGAGAATTTCCTTGAATCCGCGGATCGTATCTTCGCGCTTCACGAATTTTCCTGCGCGGCCGGTGAATGTCTCCGCGACGAAGAACGGTTGGGAAAGGAATCGCTGGATCTTGCGCGCGCGGGTCACGGCGAGGCGGTCCGCTTCAGACAGTTCTTCGATGCCGAGGATGGAGATGATGTCTTGGAGTTCTTTGTAGCGCTGGAGGGTTTTCTGTACGTCGCGGGCGACCTCATAATGCTCGCGGCCAGCGATCTTCGGGTCAAGCGCGCTCGAGTTCGAGGCGAGGGGGTCTACGGCGGGGTAGATGCCTATCTCGGTGAGTGGTCGCGAGAGCACAATCGTGGAATCGAGGTGGCTGAAGGTCGTTGCGGGCGCAGGGTCGGTAATGTCGTCCGCCGGCACGTACACGGCCTGCACGGAGGTAATAGAGCCCTTGTCGGTCGAGGTAATGCGCTCCTGGAGTTCTGCCATCTCGGAGGCCAAGGTTGGCTGGTATCCCACGGCGGAGGGCATACGGCCCAAGAGCGTCGAGACCTCGGAGCCCGCCTGCGAGAAGCGGAAAATATTATCAATAAAGAGGAGCACATTTTTCCGTTCCTCGTCCCTAAAATATTCCGCCATAGTGAGCGCCGTCAGAGCCACCCGTGCGCGGGCGCCCGGCACTTCGTTCATCTGCCCGAAGACGAGCGCGGTTTTTTTGATGACGCCGGAATCCATCATTTCTTTGTGGAGGTCGTTGCCTTCGCGCGTCCGTTCGCCGACGCCCGCGAAGACAGACACGCCGCCGCCGACTTCCGCGACGTTCCGGATGAGCTCCATGAGCAAAACGGTTTTCCCGACGCCTGCGCCGCCGAAGAGCCCCACTTTGCCGCCTTTGATGAATGGCGCAATGAGGTCAATAACTTTGATGCCTGTTTCGAATATCTCCGTTTTCGTGGACTGCTCCGTGAGCCCGGGCGCGTCGCGGTGGATGGGGAGGCGTTTTAAAAATTTCGATTCTGTTTTCGTGAGGACATTTCCATT
>JBGQLC010000126.1:0-2015 GCA_041499885.1 Minisyncoccia bacterium | reverse complement strand
GAGATGCGGCCGGATTCAACGTTGATAACTTCGGCTTCAACGGTGTCGCCAACCTTAAAATGATCTTTCAAATTAGCAATTCTCTGCCAAGAAACTTGGGAAATATGAACCAAGCCTTCGATCTCGCCTAAGTCTACAAACAAACCAAAATCAACAATACCGGTAATTTTGCCACTGACTTTTTGACCGATCTGGAATTGTTTGGCTTTTTCTTCGGAGTCAGTATCCACGGCCGCACGTTCGGAAAAAATGATCTTTTTGGCGGCTTTGTCGTAACTAATAATTTTAACCGAAATATTGGTGCCGACTAATTCGGCTAGTTTTTTGCGAATTTTAGTTCGGTCGCCACCAACCCGAGGATAATGTTTGGCCGAGAGTTGGGAGACGGGGATAAAACCTTGAGTGTTGTTGAACTCCGCTACTAATCCACCGTTGTTAGCCTGGACAATTTTGACGTTGATGATTTCGCCTTCGTCGTTACGGGCTTCTAGCATATTCCAAAGTCGCTCTTTCTCGGCTCGTTTGAGCGATAGGATTACATAACCATTAGTGTTTTCAGTTGACAGAACATAAGCCTGAATGTGATCGCCGGCTTTATATTTAGCGGCAGTAGTCGAGAACTCTTTTTCCGGAATAATACCGGTGGCTAGACCAGCTACATCAACCGTAATAGTGTCGCGGGAGGTGGATAAAACCGTCACTTCAACAACCTGACCCTCGGTAAAAGGAATGAGCTTGTCGCCCATTACTTCAACCAGCTCCTCCATTGTTTGGGGGGTTGTGGCCGTCTTTGGCATGGTTAACGCTTCTTCTCCTTTATTCTAGGAAGATACCTGAAAAAACGCTCTCTTTCAAGGTAGTGACGCCGTTTGGACGGCACGATTTTGAGTACGTAGTAACTAATCCAGATAAACCAAACCAGGGCGATAACATCCACCGACAAGACAAACAGTCGGCTGGACACGTAGGTGATTTCTTGGGTTCGGAAAAAGACGTAGCTGGCCGATAGAACAATCATAAAAATTATTAAATTAGACAAATTGTTTATTGGCGCATCATAAACAGGAATGCGCTTTTGGATAGTTCGTAGCCGTAACCACCAAAACAGCAGAACGATAACGATAATGACGGTCACAATTAAGCCAAAGAGCAAATCGCTTGGTTGGCTGTTTAAATTCTGGCTCGTCCAATAATCCCACGACAAAAAATTGCTGAAGTTGGGCCAGGACTGTGTTTGAAGAAAATCTTGAAACATCTTTCTTGTGCCGGAGGTCAGAATCGGACTGACGACACCACGCTCTTCAAGCGCGTGCTCTACCACTGAGCTACTCCGGCATGAGAAACATCCGGGGGATGTTTCGAACGGTGAGCGGCGCTTGTTGTATAATTTTCTAACAACAAGCAAGTCGCGAACAGATCACCTCCTGATTCTTGTTACTAACAGGTTTATTTTATCTTATTTTTTGGATAAGGAAAAGGCGTCGGTTGTGAAACCGACGCCGGTGGATCCGATTAATGGCAGACTACTCCGCCCATTTCATCGAGACTGGTTTCGGGGTCGCCCCATCGTTGGAGGGCTCTATCCCAGTACTTCGGTGCAAGCAAACGGAGGAGCAAGGTTCTGGCCTCGGCGTTTCCTTTGTTTGCTGCTCGCCGCAAACGACTGCGCTCCCTCGCACAAAATTCCTTATTCATTTTGTTACTGCGGTTCACCCCGACCTCCTATAGGATACCTGGGAATATACCCTAATTTCACTCCTTTGTCAATCCTTTGGCAAGGGATAAGAGAATTGGCTCGGGCACAAAGACCCGAGCCAGGATTTTATACGGCGACTGTGGTTTGGCTGTCGGCATCAAAGACTATTTTGCCGGCAATCAAAACTTTTTCAGCTATCCGCGCATCTTGGGGCACGAATTGGGCGTTGAGGTCGTCGCTATCGGCCCAACCGGGCCAGGTGTGGCGCTGGCCGTCGGCGACACTTGCTGTATCATTCCCTACCTGCACTGTGGTCAGT
>JBGQLC010000125.1:0-2020 GCA_041499885.1 Minisyncoccia bacterium | reverse complement strand
ATAAAAAGGATTCAATTTATGGATCTCTTTGTCCCCCTCTGTAATGATCGGAATGATTATGCCGCCGCGCGCCTTGATCTCTTGAATATTCGAGATCATCTTTTCGTACGTGTTGGATGCCGGGGCGATGCAGATCACCCAGGGATTCTCATCGATCAAAGCGATCGGCCCGTGTTTCATTTCCCCCGCAGGATAGCCTTCGGCAGAGATATAAGAAATTTCTTTGAGCTTTAGAGCTCCTTCAAGCGCATTGGGAAAATTGATACCCCGCCCCAAATATAAAAAACAACCATTAGGCGCGCGTTTAATATTGGGATCCTTCATATATTTTTTAATTTGTCCGTGATATCGCTTGTTAAATTTATGAGCGTTCTTCGCCCATTTTTTTTCTTCCTTTTTGTAAAGATCCAATATTTTCTGCATCTTAGAAGGGATTTTAAAAAATTCCATAAGGAGCTTCCGGATCTTGACCTCAGGCAGAGTCTTAAAAATTCCGGAAAAATAAAAACCCAAAAGATAAAGCACCGTGAGCTGCGCCGTATAGGCCTTTGTGGAAGCTACCGCGATCTCGGGGCCCGCGTGTGTATAAATGACCCCTTTCGCCTCGCGCGGAAGCGAGCTGCCCAGCACATTGCATATCGTGAGTGTCAGCGCTTTCTTCGCCTTGGCTTCCCTAAGGCCCGCCAGCGTATCGGCGGTCTCCCCGCTTTGGGAAATCGCAATGACCAGTGTGTCCTTGCCGACTTTGGGATTGCGATAACGAAATTCCGACGACGTATCGACCCAAACAGGGATATCGGCGAATTCTTCTAAAATGTATTTCCCCACAAGCCCCGCGTGATACGCGGTGCCGCAGGCGATGATGACGATCCTTTTTATTTTTTTAAATTCAGCGGTGGTGATCTTCAATTCATCAAAGTGTATTTTCGCGCTCTTGACGCGCTCACGCAGTATCGCGGTAATGATCCCGGGCTGTTCAAAAATTTCCTTGATCATATAGTGCTGAAATCCGCCTTTTTTCGCCTGGGTCACATTCCAATCGACGGTCACAGGCACACGGTGAATGGGCTTACCTTGAAGGTCCGTGATCTTGATCAAATTCTGGTCGAGGATAATAATTTCGCCGTTTTCGATATAAATAACCTTGTTCGTGTGTTCCAAAAGCGCCGAGACGTCGCTCGCAAGAAAATTTTCCTTTTTTCCGACACCGATCACTAACGGACTATCCAGCTTTGCTGCGACGATCTTACCGGGTTCTTTCGAACAAATGACCGCGATCGCGTAAGTGCCGCGGATGTCTTTCAGCGCACGACGCACGGCGCCTTCCAGATTATCTTTATAATATTTTGCGACGAGGTGAACGATGACTTCGGTATCCGTCTCTGAACGAAAGCGCGCGCCTTCTTTTTTTAATTTTTCCTTGAGATGAGAATAATTTTCAATGATGCCGTTATGCACTACCGCGATCTGATTGTCATTATCCAGATGCGGGTGGGCATTCAATTGATTGGGGGTGCCATGCGTCGCCCAGCGCGTATGGCCGATCGCCGTATGGCCCTTCAAAGGATGAGACCTTAGGACGTCCTCGAGATTTTTTATTTTACCGTGAGTTTTCTTGAACGCGATCGAATTCAGACCGTTCTGGATCGCAACGCCTGAAGAATCGTAGCCGCGATACTCGAGATGTTTCAGACCCTGAATAATTAAAGGCTGGGCTTCTTTCCGGCCGGTATAACCAAATATTCCACACATAAACTGGGCTTTGGCTCCTGTGAATAGGTGTTAATTTTACCTCAAAATGGTATAATCCCTCAAAACTATTTTAAGGATTGTCTTTTGAATCTTCTACACGCGTTGATATTCGGTATCGTCGAAGGTATTACGGAATTTCTGCCGGTTTCGTCAACCGGCCATCTGATCCTTACCGCTCAAATTTTAGGCCTAAAACAGTCTGAATTTATAAAAAGTTTTGAGATCGCGATCCAGCTCGGCGCGATCCTCGCGGTGGTCTGCCTTTACT
>JBGQLC010000124.1:0-2029 GCA_041499885.1 Minisyncoccia bacterium | reverse complement strand
GTTATTCGTGGCGAAGATCATCTTTCAAACACTCCAAAGCAGATATTATTCCAACACGCGTTGGGCTTTGAAGAACCGACATATGCGCATTTGCCGCTTATTTTAGCTGCCGATAAGAGCAAGCTTTCTAAGCGCTATGCCGATGTGGCCGTGCTCGAATATCGCATGCAGGGTTATCTGCCGGATGCACTAATAAACTTCCTAGTTCTTCTTGGTTGGCATCCGAAAGATGACCGTGAGATATTTTCTTTTGAGGAGATGGTCTCGGTTTTCGATATCCGGCGCGTACAAAAAGCCGGCGCGGTGTTTAACACGGAAAAATTAGCCTGGCTGAACCACGAACATATAAAACGCTTGCCATTAGCGCAGTTAGTTAAACTTATTGAGCCGCTTTTAGTTGAGAACGGCATCGAGTCGGAAAAAACATTATTAAGCAAAGTTGTTGAAGCCGAACGTAACAGGATAAAGACTCTACGTGATTTCCCGACTTCCGCCAAATTCTTTTTTGTTTTTCCGGAATACGAAGCCGCGCTATTAAAATGGAATAATGCTGGTGTGCCCGAGACCAAAACCGCACTTCAGGAATCGCTCGATATGCTTGCGGGCCAAAAAACGGCCGGTTGGGATGATAAGTCTCTTCGAGAATCGTTTGAAGCGCTGCTTAAGGAAAAGGGAAAGGGGAGCGTGCTGTGGCCGCTCAGGGTTGCGCTTTCCGGCCTGACTGCCTCGCCCGATCCATTCGTTATTATGTCCGTTCTAGGCAAAGAAGAGTCGTTAAAAAGAATACGCTCGGCAATCGCCAAGCTTGGAACACTGTTTTAATCAAAATGAATCAGTTCAGGCAATATTTTTTTGTATTTTTGCTCGTGGCAACCGTCGCCCCGAGCCGATTCATGATCGCGGAAGCTCAGACCGCGGCTACGGTAGGTAAAAATCAATTGCAGCAGCAAATTCAAGATCGCGCGCAGAAATTGGATGAGCTGAATAAACAAATTGAAGCAGTAAATAATAATTTACAACAGGTGCAAGAACAAGGGTCGAGTTTGAAAAAAGAAGTAAGCACCATTGATTCTTCGATAAAGCAGCTGAACCTTAACATTAACGCCGATCAGATCCAGAACCAGAAACTTAGTTTGGAGGTACAATCGCTAAGCTACGATCTGCGGGACATCTCATCGTCTATTGCCGACAAAAAGAAGGCGATTGCTGTTCTGTTTCAAGAATTACAAAAATCAGACCGCGATAATCTGCTTATAATTCTTTTGCGCAACGATAATCTTTCTGCAGGCATCACTGAAGCGCAATCGTTGGACGATCTCCGTTCGCAATTAGGAACGGACATAGACAATCTAAGGAATCTTTCCACCGAATACCAAAATAAATTACAGCAAGGGGCAGACAAAAAGGATCAGATCGCCTTGCACCAGGAAAATTTGCAGAATCGCAAAGCCATCGTGCAGGAGCAACAGCAGAGCAAACAGGCTCTTTTGGCAGCGACCAAAGACAAGGAGAGCGCGTATCAAAGCCAGCTTACAGAACTTCAGCAACAACAATCTAATATTTCCGACGAGATAAGCAAAATCGAAGACCAATTGCGTTCGCAGTTCAATGAAAGTGTTCTGCCGATAAAACGGCACGGTGTTCTTGCGTGGCCGGTCAAGATGAAAATAGATGGAGGCGTGGGCCTAGTTACGCAACATTTCGGAGAGAAATCATATCTCTATCGAGGCAAGCCGCATAACGGCCTTGATATCGGCGTTCCTCTCGGTACACCGGCATACGCAGCGGATGATGGCGTGGTGGTTGCGGTAGACAACAATGACGTCACCAGCCGGCGCAAATATCAATACGGCAAATACGTGCTGATACGCCATCCCAACGAGTTGGCAACTTTATATGGTCACCTTTCTCGTCAGGTGGTGCGAGTGGGGCAGACCGTTAAAAGGGGAGAGCTCATCGGCTATTCCGGCAGCACAGGCTATGCCACCGGACCCCATTTGCATCTAGGCCTTTATTGGTCGCCGATACC
>JBGQLC010000123.1:0-2032 GCA_041499885.1 Minisyncoccia bacterium | reverse complement strand
TCGCCGGCGATCAGCAGGCCAGTTTATATGCCTGCGGAAGGTCTATCGGGACAACTAAGGCCACTTATGGCACCGGGACATTTGTCATGCAAGTAACCGGCAATTTGCCCAAATATCATCGTGGATTTTTTACCACGCTCGCCGCAAGCCGCGGAAAGAAACCGCTCTATGCGCTGGAAGCCAAAATCGAAGGCACCGGCAAATTAATGTCCCACGCGCTGGAGCTAAAAAATGAGACGATGCTCCGAAATGCCATTCGCCGCACTGCGGGCAAAGTCGCTAAAATTATCCGCCGGCTGCCGATCCGTCCCCGAACGCTGGTTGCCGACGGAGGAACTACAAAAAGCCCGTATCTCTTTGAAATACAGCGCGAACTGCTTGGTATACCGATACTCCCCCAAAAGATTTATGACGGCACGGCGCTCGGCATTGCCAAGCTCGCTCGCGACAGCCGCTGATTGCCTTATAAAAATTTCTCGGTTATCGTGGGCACGTATGGCTAATGGATTTTGGTCAAAATTAAAAAAACCGATTTTTGCGCTAGCGCCGATGGCCGATGTCACTGACGCGGCTTTCCGCAAAATTATTGCCGAATACGGCAAACCGGATGTGATGTATACCGAATTCGTCTCGGCCGACGGTCTTTGTTCCCCGGGACGCGAACGGTTGCTTCTGGACCTAAAATACAGCAAGGCTGAGCGGCCGATTGTCGCACAATTTTTTGGCGCAAATCCAGAGCACTTCACGCGCGTTGCCGAACTAGCCGGTGAATTGGGCTTTGACGGCATTGATATCAATATGGGCTGTCCGGACAGAACCATTGAGCGTCAAGGTGGCGGCGCAGCGCTTATGAAAAACACTAAACTCACGAGAGAAATAATCCTGGCGACACGCCGGGGCGCGGGGAACCTGCCGATTTCTATAAAAACCCGGATTGGCTACGGCAAAAACGAACTTAAAACATGGCTACCTTGTCTCCTGGAAACAGAACCGGCAGCGATCATCATCCATGCACGCACCCGGAGCGAAATGTCGGATGTTCCGGCCCGGTGGGAAACAATAAAAGAGGCCGTAGAAATCCGTGACCGTTATGACAGCTCTCCGGACCGCGCACTCATCATCGGCAACGGAGATGTCGCGACGCTTGCGGACGCGGAAACAAAAATACGCGAAAGTGGCGCGGATGGCGCAATGATCGGCCGCGGCATATTCGGCAATCCTTGGCTTTTTAACCGCAAGCTCTCCAATCCGGTGGCTCTCGAAAAAAAACTGAAGGTCCTGTTCGAACACGCGGTCCTGTTTGAAAAAATGTTTACCGGCAAAAAATCTTTTGATGTTATGAAGAAACATTACAAGGCCTACGCCAACGGTTTTCCAGGCGCCAAAGAACTGCGCATGGAACTTATGTCGACCAAAAATGCCGCCGAGGCTCTCGCGATAATAGAACGACATTTTCTGAATATTTAGTTAGCCCGGATCTCGCCGCAGATGGTATGCTTTAGTATATGAAAGCTTATTCGATAGGCATTGACATCGGCGGCTCAAAAATACGCGCCGGGCTCATTCACAACGGAAAAGTATTGCATACGCTTGAGACAAGGACACCGAAACACAAAAGCAACTTTGTCCCGACGCTCAAAAAATTAATAGCCAGCCTTGCCCGAGGCAAAAAAATAAGCCGTATAGGCATAGCCGCCGCGGGCGTGATTGAAGGTGGAATAATCGTAAAAAGTCCGAATATCCATTACCTGAATAATTTTCCGCTGATTAAAAACATCGGTCTTTACGCGCCAACCTCGCTCGTAAATGACGCATTAGCATTCGCCCGGGGCGAATCGGGTAAAAAAGGGAAGGTTTTCGCCATCACCCTTGGCACCGGCATAGGGCGGGCGATTTCCGAAAACGGTAAAATCAAAAAAATAAAGAAATTTGAGTATCCTGAGCACTGGGAAAAAGAATACCAAAAGATATGGGACAAAAACCGCTTGGCGGAATTTTTGGGTCTGCATCTCGCGAAATTGATAAAACCATA
>JBGQLC010000122.1:0-2036 GCA_041499885.1 Minisyncoccia bacterium | reverse complement strand
GCCCGAGTATCATCAGGTACGGTCCGCCGGTACAAGGAAACTCGCAAAGGCCCACCAACGTGCCTAGGAGGAATGCCGCGGTCAGCGAAGTTTTCTCCATCAATTCGGCCATTTTGTGGTGCGCGGCATGCGGAATGCGCAACTTTATAGGGAAAGCCGGGAAGAATTCGTTGATGAGATTTATTGACCCCAACACGACAAGCAATGCCGCGCCTACCTTGGCCATGAAGTGGGGTGTGTTGAAGAAGTGAAGCGCGTGGAAAATTCCGAGGCCGATCAGAAAGTAGGCCACAAAAATACCAAAGATATAGAATAATCCGATCCTAAGTATTTTTGAGCGTAAGGTTCCAAATCCGACCAGAAACGCGATGGTCAGAATGAGAATGGAGAACGCGCAGGGATTCACGCTGTCTATAATCGCGGCGAAAATTACCAACGGCAGCATAAACTGGCCGCCGTTCGAAATCTTCCACAACAGCGCCGTGCCGATATTCTGTGTTTTTAAGAGGAACACTCCGCCGAATATCACGAAGGCGAGAAGCGCCCAGATTATTGTTCGCTTTCGCATTTTAAGGAGTTACCATCGCTTTGAAGTTCAACTCGACCGGCGCGCCACTTTCTGTTTCGAGATATACCGTGCGGGCGATCTGGCCTACCCCAGCGGGACCGTGCGCGGCCGGATCAAATACAGCTTCAATATCCGCTGTTTCTCCGGATCCGAGCATCACATTCAGCGGCGGAACAAACGCGTGGCCTTGCATGCCAAACGGCCCCATTGTGGTCGAAACGGACCGGTACGTCGCTTTAGTACACATGCAAGAAGTGTAAAGACGGGTTAATTTAACCGGGTTGGCTAGAGTATTTTTTATCGTGAACGTGTGTGTCACCGTACCCTTACCCATCGAGACAGTGCCGAAGTCAAAGAAAGTTTCGGCGACTGAAAGAGGCGAGGGTCCGAGTTCAGAATTTGCTGCACCGGCCGTAGACGGGCCGTTTGACTGCGATTGCATTAATAGGGCTATGCCGCCAAGGGCAAGCACTATGAGTGCCGCGGTCACTAAATATTGTTTAAGATTCATTGGTTAAGATTTGATTAATTTACGACCAAAACAAAAACCGCCCAAACATGTGGTATTCGCGCAAACCGATAAAATCGGCGCGCAAAAACTATGCGCAGGCGGCGTCAGTTCGTGTTTCTACTGCCCAGTGCCTCAATGAAGCAATGGCTGTAAATTTTGGTTGCCAGGAGGAAGATTCGCGTCGTATAAAATTGCCTGTTAGCCGCAACTGCGGAATCTTGGCTCTGGATAAAAACGAAAAACCCAGCATCGCTAAAGCTAAAGTAAGAATCGTGGTTATCGCGAGAACGGCGTTGCGGGCTATGCCCACTGATAGGTTGTGAAATGTATCAACGTGAAAATTTATGTCGGCTATAGGATTATTCGGACAGGCTTCGCCACTCATTGCCGAGGCAATGCAGCCGGAATGGCCATTTTCGTGAGCCATCAATAAAAGCCCGAAAACGGATAGGGCAAAAACCGATGCGATCAAAAGGATAGCCGGAAATTGTTTCATAACGGTCTAATTATAGGCCGAAAGAAGGAAACGGTCAAAAATAAATAATTTAACGAACTTGTTCGCCAAACGCTTCGTCATCGACATCTTTATCCGCATCGGCCTTGATCGCATGAATTCTCCCGTCAATATGGTTCGGGGGGGCGTATAACGTAAAGATTTTTAACGGTTCCGCTCCGGTATTCTTAAAGTTATGTCGTGTACCAGGAGTAACTATCACCACATCGCCCTTACCAATCGGTTTTTCCTCGCCGTTTAAAATCGATACCCCTTGGCCATCAAGGAAAAACAGCGCTTGCTCAACATGCGGATGCACCTCTTCGCCGATCTCTCCGCCCGGGGGAATGTCCATTACCACCAGCTGAGTTCTCGCGCCGGTGAAAAGCGTTGTTCTAAAATTCTTATTTTTTAAAGTTTCATCAAAAATATTTTTTATGTATGACATTTATTTTGTCTTTTTT
>JBGQLC010000121.1:0-2064 GCA_041499885.1 Minisyncoccia bacterium | reverse complement strand
TGGGGGAAAGTGAATTTGCGATCGATGTAGCCACAGAAGATAAGATGACTCGATTTGAGAGGGTCGTCGAGTTAATTCGCTATGTGAGGGCGCTTAAAAACATGAATTTGAAAATCCCATTCCGGCAGCGAAGCGGTTTTTGAAGCATCCTCAAGAGCGCGTAAAAGTTCCTGCGCCAGATCCAAAGAAATAAGCACTTCGCGGATGATTCGGTCACGCAGGGTGTGAAAGCGGCCGATAGTCGAGCGGCGCCAGAAGTAGCGTCCGCCATTGCCGATGCGATGCACCACTATCGCTGACACGAAATCGGCCTCTTTGGAAGCCAAAAGCTCCGAATCGGTGCCGATGGTTATCCGGTAACGATAAGACGGCTCATTGGACATAAACCTCATTATTTCTCCGACTATCGCCGGAATTGAAAGCTCAATACCCAAAGAACTATGGAATTGCGGGCTCATAAACCAAACTCTATCTCTTGAGCGCCCAGAATGTCAATAAATTCGGGGGAAATTTAACTACCGAAGCAATTTTCGGATGAGCTTAGCCGTTTCTTCCGGCCCTACGACTCGAACGTAATCTATGCCGGTTTTTATCGCCGCATAATCATTGCCGCCGGGGTAAATTGCGTCGCCGACAAAAATCATTTGCTTGATGGGTGTTTTTAGGCGCTTAGCTATCTCACGCACGCCGTAAGCTTTGTCTATCCCTTTTTTGGTTATATCAATAGAAGTAAGCCCTCCGCTTCTCACTTCAAATTCCGGCAACAATCGCCGCAAGACACGCATCAGCTCCGGGCGAACATCTTGTTTTTTATTCCATCGCTCCTTGGCTTTTAACGGAGCCTGCTGACCGAGAGCGGAAAAGGTTATTTGTGTTCCCCGGTCTTCGATTACTACGCCATAAATTTTTTTTTGATGCGAATATTTGATGTCGGCAAAGGCGCGACGAAAAGCGTTTTTGATTTTATTCTTTTCACGAGCCGAAAGATCGTGCGCATAAATCTTTTTCCATTTTCCCCGGTCAAAACGATAGAGGGCGGTTGCGTTTGTCGGAAAAATAGACAAGTCGTTTAGCCGGGTATCGCGATTCGGCAGGTTTTCCAAAAGCTGAGACTTGAATTGCTCGTAGCGTCCGCCACCGATGACTGCGACACGGTACATGGAGAGCAAGCGCATAAGCAACCGCGACATCAGCCCCGACATCGGCAATTTACTCGGAGCAAGCGTCCCGTCAAGGTCAAAGATTATTACTTTTTTATTTTTTAGATTTCTCCCTGGCATCATCCCCATTATACGCCCTCACAGCAAAATACATTGAATTTTATGGAAAAATATACGAAAATTAACCTAATGGCAAAGCGAAAAATTTCTGACCGGAAAACGGATAAATACGAAAGCGAAAAAGGGCCCGAGCCGCGAGAGCATCGCTTGCACCCCGACGCAAAAAAAGGCATCTGGGCGATGGCTCTTTTGGGTGTCGCGCTTATTTTGATCCTTGCCGGCTTCCACGCCGCCGGCCCTGCCGGCGATGCGACATATTCAGTTCTTAACGCTCTTTTCGGGGTCGGCTACTTTATGCTTCCGCTGACCCTGCTCATTATCGCCGCTCTTTTTCTCGCCTCCGAACGGCGTGTCCTGGTAAGCATGACCTTGATTGGCGGCGGACTTTTGATCCTGTCTGTCCTGGGACTCATTGAGCTTTTCTATCAAGGACACGGCGGATGGCTGGGCCTCGTCTTCGGCTCACTGCGCTATCCTTTCGGAAAAATCGCGGCGGTAGTTCTTGACCTGGTTATCTTCTTTATCGCGGGCATTGTCACTGCGAATGTTCCTCTGCGCTTGCCAAGCTTCGGCAAGGAAGGCGAAGCTGAGGTTGTTGGCGCGCACGAAGAAGATGAAGAGGACAAAAAAACGACCGATAAAAAATCATTACTTGAAGAACATGAAGCCGCAATCGCTCCGAGCGCCGAAGAAAAACCCAAATCAAAAATGTTCGGGCAAAAGAAAACCGCGGTTGCCGGGAATTATATCCCACCGCCGCTGTCGCTCCTGCAATCAAGCACCG
>JBGQLC010000120.1:0-2091 GCA_041499885.1 Minisyncoccia bacterium | reverse complement strand
CCCGGCAGATGATGAAGACTCATGAGCGTTATTTTTAGGACCCTGCTTTTTGTGGTTTGTATCCACGCATTTTTTCTTTTGGCAATCCCGTGGATTTTGATTTTTTCGGGGTTTCTTCTATTTTCCTCGGTTTTGGCAATGGCGAAGTGGCTTGCCTTGTTCCCTTTGGCGACGGGGCTGAGTTTTTATATTTCCTGTGTGCGGGATTTTATTTTCGTGGGAAAAGGCACGCCCGCCGCTTGGGATCCGCCGGTGGAGTTTGTTTTAAAAGGCTGGTACCGCCGGGTACGGAATCCGATGTATATTGGGATGTTCTTGGTCCTTGCCGCCGAGTCGATTTTCTTTGAGTCGGCGGGTATTTTTCTATATGCTATGATCCTGTGGCTCTTTTTCCATCTTTTCGTCGTTTATCACGAGGAGCCGGCGCTTAAAAAGAAATTTGGCGGCGTTTATCAGGAATATCTGAGATCAGTCCCGCGCTGGATCCCTCTTTTGAGGTGGGAGCGCGATCAATAATATAAGGAGAATTATGGCTTTAACACCTTCTACGATGCTCGAACTTAAGACCAAGGCGCCTGATTTTTTATTGACCGATGTCGCCTTTGGAAAGAAGATCTCTTTAGCCGCTTTTCAGACCAAAAAGGCGCTTTTGGTGATGTTCATCTGCCGTCACTGTCCCTATGTGCAGCATATAAAAGAAGAACTTTCGAGATTGGGTAGTGATTATCAAAATAAAAATATCGGGATCGTGGCGATCAGTTCCAACGACGCGGAAAATCATCCTGAAGATTCTCCGGCAAGCCTTAAGGAGTTCGTGAAGGAGATTAAGCTTCTTTATCCGCTTTGCTATGACGAAAGTCAATCGACGGCAAAAGTTTATACGGCGGCGTGCACACCGGATTTTTTCCTGTTTGATTCCACGCGTGAGCTGGTCTACCGCGGACAGATGGATGATTCACGGCCCGGCAACGGGAAACCCGTGACCGGCAAAGATTTGAGGGATGCGATGGAGGCGGTTTTGTCAGGCAAGCCTGTCAACTCGAAGCAAAAACCAAGCATTGGATGCAATATTAAATGGAAACCGGGCAACGAGCCCAATTACTACGGACATTAATCAAAGGAGGCCCTATGAGCACAAAACAAAATAAGCCGTTTGTGATGGACGTGGAGCCCGGGAGTTACGCTTGGTGCGCTTGTGGGGAGTCGGAGAAGCAGCCTTACTGCGACGGCTCGCACGCGAGGAAAAATACCGGCATGCAGCCGGTCCGCGTGACGATCGATACGGCAAAGAAAGTTGCCTGGTGTGGATGCAAGGAATCCGCGAACAAACCTTTTTGCGATGGGACGCATTCCAAACTAAAATAATGAAGGGTTGCAAGTGCTTAGAATAAAAATAGAGTAACGCGTGAGGGCTCGTCGATGATGCAAAAGTTATCGTGTTTTTTTATTTCGTTATCGCTACTTTTGGCGCCGTCTATTGTTTTTGCGGAACTCCCGAGCCATCCGCTGATCGAGAAGGCTAAACAGCAGAGGATGCCGAGAGTCAAGTACGCGCTTGACAACGGCGCCGAGGTCGGCCTGACCTCCGACGGAAAAAGTTTTTATCTCTTGTGGTTTCCCGAAGGGTATTCCGCGCAAAACCCTCCTCCCATGATCGCGACGATGCATGGGCATGACGGATGGACGTTCGAGGATTTTTACGTGTGGCACCGTTTCTTGAAAGAGCGCAAATATGGTCTTTTGGCTATTCAGTGGTGGTTAGGCGAGGGGGAGGGGACAAACGATTATCTGCTGTCCAATGAGATCTACCGGACGTTTGACGAGGTTTTCCGCAAACTAAATGTGAAGCCCGGCACGGCGATGCTGCACGGCTTTAGCCGTGGGGCGGCGAACATCTATCCTGTGGCCGTGATGGACAGAAGCCTGAAAAAGGATTACTTTGCGCTCTTTGTCGCAAATGCCGGCAAGGCCAATTCCAATTATCCGCCTGTACACGAGATCGAACAAGGCCGCTTCGGCGAGAAACCGCTGGAGGGCTCGCACTGGGTCACCTTTGGCGGCGGCAAAGACCCGAACCCCGACCGTGACGGT
>JBGQLC010000119.1:0-2127 GCA_041499885.1 Minisyncoccia bacterium | reverse complement strand
GTGACGACGCGTTGTTGGCGAAAGAGCAGCTAAAAAAGTCCGGGTATCAAGTTATCGATCTGGCGGAAGAATGGAGAGAATGGACGGCGCTTCCGTTCGTGTTCGCGGTGTGGGTCGTCCGCAGGGAAGTGTTCGCGGCGAACCCCAAGAAAGTTTTCGAGCTTCACAACGCTCTTTTAAATTCCAAGAACTGGGGCATTCAAAACTTGAATGAGATCCTGGCGGTCTCGGAAAAGAAGATCGGTTTACCGAAGGAAGTTTTAAAAAAATATTTTTCATGCCTTTCGTATGATTTCGACGAAGGATTGAAATGCGGGCTTAAACTTTATTATGAGTACGCGGTTCGCTGCGGGATGCTTAAGAAGACAGCGGGTGAATTAAAAACAATAGTGCGCGCGGGTCGCAATGGAGTGGTCCGCGGCTCAGACAAATCCTCGGCGGTCGCGCTATATTGAGAGAAGTCGGTGGCTCGCGTCCTGCGGAACTCGCCGCTTGGACTACCCCACTGCTCCCGCAGGTATAAGGAAAGCCAATGACAGTCCATGATATTTTAGAAAAAGCATTACAAGGCGAGAGGATAACCCTCGAAGAAGGCGTCCGTCTGTACCACGAAGCGGATCTTTTTGATCTGGGAATTGTCGCAGACGAGCTGAATTTAAGAAAAAACCCTGAGTCTAAAACGCGCGCGACGTTCGTCGTGGACCGAAATATCAATTACACCAATTATTGCTATACCCTTTGTAAATTCTGCGCGTTTTATCGAAGACCCGGCGATAGGAAGGAAGGCTATCTTCGGACAAACGAGGAAATTTTTAATAAAATTGAGGAACTTATCGCGATCGGCGGGACCCAAGTATTGATGCAAGGAGGGCACAATCCCGACCTTGGTATTGACTATTATGAATCGCTGACACGAGCCGTGAAAGAAAGATTTCCTCAGGTTCATATCCATTCCTTTTCCGCCTCCGAAGTGGTTCATATCTCAAAGATCTCAAAAATTTCTATTCGGGAAGTTTTGATCCGTCTGAAAAATGCTGGGTTAAACAGCCTGCCCGGCGGCGGCGCGGAAATTTTGGTGGACCGCGTTCGCATGGAGGTGAGCCCTCTCAAGACAAAGGTCGCCGATTATTTTGAGGTGCATGAGGCGGCGCATGCCCTCGGTCTTAAGACAACCTCGACGATGGTTTACGGTTTAGGCGAAACGGTCATGGAGCGGATGATGCATTTCGACGGTTACCGCAGGCTTCAGGATAAAACAGGCGGCTTTCGCGCTTTTATTCCGTGGAGCTTTGAGTCGGAATCGACTGAAATGCATATGCTAAGAAGAACGGGCAGTGAATACCTGCGTATGATCGCGTTATCGCGTATTATGCTGGATAATATCCAGCATTTGCAGGCAGGATGGGTGACGGAAGGGCCCAAGTTGTCGCAGCTTGCGCTGCTCTACGGCGCGGATGATTTTGGCGGGATCCTTATGGAAGAAAATGTCGTCAGCGCCACCAAAAGCTCAAGTCTTTATGCGAACGTCACAAAAGAGGAAGCGATACGCCTGATCGCCGAGACCGGTAAAATTCCCGCGCAGAGAAATACCAATTACGAGATAGTAAAAATATATTCGATGAATGATGGTCTGGTTTTAGCATGAGCGATAATAAAATATTAAAGGCTCATGATCAATATTACCGGCATACGGAGGGTCCTATTGGCGGAGCAGACAGATTTGAATGGGTATTTCAAAATTTTTTCAGTCAAACCCAGGGACAGAAAATATTAGAAATAGGCTGTGGTGAAGGGTCCCTTTTGGAGTTACTTTCAAAAAAAAATCAAGTCCATGGTGTTGATATTTCATCTTCCGGAGTTGAGAAAACTAAACAAAAGGGGATCCTTTGCCACCTGGCCGATGCTAGCAACGAACCGCTTCCGTTTGAAGATAGTTTTTTTGATGCGGTAATTTGTCTTGAAACCATTGAGCACGTTGAGAATCCGCACCGCATGATTTGGGAGATCAAAAGAGTTCTCAAGGAAAACGGACAACTTCTCATTAGCATCCCAAGTTATAAGATTTTGCACCCGTATATCTATCCGGGTCTTTTTACAAAAGAAAACTTCATGGAATTTTTAAAAATC
>JBGQLC010000118.1:0-2129 GCA_041499885.1 Minisyncoccia bacterium | reverse complement strand
TCTCGAAGCGTTTCTTCGGGACGTGATCGACATTCGAATGGAAGCGAACGTATAGCGAAGGAGGAATGAATGTTTTCTGTTTTTTTGTGTGCCGCAACCATTTTTTCGATCTTCACGTGTTGGAAAGTCGGGAAAAAAAGAAGAGAAGACAAGAAAGAAGATAAGAAAAAAGCGGGAATGGTTGTTCTAGCGTTGAGAGACTACAACATCTTCCGAAACATGATTGTCGAACAGATGTGGGATCCCGAGGTGAATTTGTCGAGGTGGATGGAATATCAGAAGATAGCCGAGTGGGTCGACCAGAATCTAAAAACACGCACGCAGAAGATTTCTCTGCCGTCTTTGAAACTGATGGTCGATAGGATTATTGCCGGAAAAGTAGCCAACAAAGCACGGCCAGCGCCCTAACTACAACCGGGCGCTTTTTATTTTTTCAATACCCTATTGGATATAAAACGTGAGCGCGCCGGCGGGGATATTCTTTTCATCCTCCGGCAGGACGTAGTGGATATTTTTCGCTTGCTGGCCCTGTTGGGTGTAGGTATCCGTGATGAACATAACGGTTTGGCTGGGCATCGGAATGCCGTGCACCAGAACGCCGCCTGCTTTCACAACAATATATTTAGGAACGCCGGGCGGGAGCGCATTCAGGGTATGGCCGAGCTCAACGTAATCGGCGGCGAACGCGCCGGGAACATTCGGGTTCTTCGCCCAGGAAACGAAATATGCCGCGTACGCCTGTGAGACAAACATGGCGACGGCGAAAGCCATGATGGCTTTGAGCCAATATTCCGAAAGGTAGCGTTTTAGAGAATGAAAGAATGCCACCCCGCCAAGCGTGGCAAGGATGATCGCCGGCGGGATGAGGAGAATGGAGCGGAGCGCGTGTGGGATGCCTTCGTTCGATATCACGACAGGGAGCATCGCGAGCGCGAACCACAGGAAAACGAAAAGAAGAGAAAATGGTTCGGAAAAAATTTCAGGCATGCGCTCCCGATATTTTCTGAAGAGCGAGCGGATGCCGAGAATGATGCCGGCGAGGAATAAAAGGCCCACTGGCAAGAAGAGTTCCGGCGCGCCGGAATAATTGTGCCGCCAGTTATAATCGCCCGCGACATTGAACATCCCCAGCGTTTTAATGATATTCATAGCAAAACTTTTTATCGGGCTTTCCGCACTGAATATCGAGACCTGCGAGGTGCGGCCGAGAAAGTCGGCGGGATTGTGGAGGTAATAGAGCCCGATAGGCAATGCAACGATGAACGTAAAGAACAAAAAATGGCCGGCGGTGTGGAGGGCATTTTTTTGCCATCCCGCGCGGCGTGCGATGCGCCAAAAAGAGATGATGACGAAGAGCGCAAGTATCGGCATCACGCGATAGGCGATGTAGGTATAGAATCCCAGGCCGAAGAATATCCCGCCGACAATGTGGAAGAGCGTCGCTTTTCCGAACCGTTCTCCGTTTTTGATTTTTCTGAATCCGGCGATAAGAAAATACATCGCCCAGACGAGAAAGAACGGAGCGGTGATAGCGCGGAAACTGATCCGCGAAAAATTAATGTGCCAGAAATTCGTGGCAATGAGGAGCGCGGCGAGGAGCCCGACTTCCGCGCCAAAGAGTTCCGCGGCGAGGAAATAGACGCCGAGGACCGTTCCGATGCCAAAGAGTGCGGAGGGGAGCCGCAGGACCCACGGCTCGTTTTGCCCGATGACTTTCAAAAAAACCGCCTGCACGTTCATGAACAATCCCTCGCGGCCGTTGTTCTCGGGATAATACACTTTGAATTGTCCCGTCTGGAGCGCCTCCTGCGCGTTCGTGCCGTCCATCGCTTCGTCGGGGTAGAGCCCGGGCGGCGTAAGCGTCAAATGGTAGAGCCGCAGGAAGCTTGCTATAATAAGAATACCAGCGAGGAGAAGAGCAATCTTTGACTTACTCATAGGGATAGTATAAATCTTTTCATTCTAAATTCTAAGCCCACCTTTGTATGCCTGATTTTATCCCCGAATTTAAGCATGATGCGCTCGAGGCCGACATGAAGCACCTTGCCGAGGAGGTGCAGAAATTCCGCGAACGGCCGGAACTGAAAGAGGCGAGCGGGCAGGAGCTTTTAAAGAGGTCCATCCAGTCG
>JBGQLC010000117.1:0-2130 GCA_041499885.1 Minisyncoccia bacterium | reverse complement strand
TAATCCAGAGAAAATAAATGCCGGGCGTGGCCAGATTTTGACACAAAAACATTTTTCTCGACTTCCCTGCCATTACCATAGTGAAAGTCATGAATGGACTTGCAGGCAAACGCAAGGATGCCTCCTGGCTTTAGTGCCCGCCATATCTCTCCAAATATTCTTTCTGTGGTCTTGTCGTCAAAGTAGTGGAGCGACAGGTTGCAATACACTACATCTAGCTTAGAATCCACGAACGGTAGAGGCTCCCTCATATCTAGGACCGAAAATTTTATATTCAATCCAGCAAAATGTCGTTTGTCCAGCTCAATTGCCTTGCTTGATATATCTGAGGCTAAAACGTGAAAGCCATGTTTTGCGAAATATTCCGATTCACGTCCTACGCCGCAACCGAGTTCAACGATTGTGGCGCCCTTTGGAAAATATTTTCTCGCAATTGGTGCAAAATGGCTTGGAGAATGTCTTATATTTTCGTGCTCGCCCAAAACATGCTTCCTATCCCATATAGGTTTTTGATCAGGAATCATAGCTCGCCCCAGTTTTCGGCTTTTCTCTGGTGTTAAATTTTAGCAGTAAAAGTACATAAAGCGCTGATCCTGCGACTCCTATGATAACGCTTGCCGGCAGTCCAATGTGTAATATTAATAAATAAAACAGAGCAGCAAATGTTAGCGTACCACCGTTACTGATTGGCAACTGACGAGCCACTGCTTTAGTAAATTCCGGGCCTTGGGATCGATTAAGCATATACAAAGTACTGACAAAGGAGGCCGGAAAGGATGAGAATATTCCTCCCCAGACTGGTCCAGCTATCCGTGCTGCAATTACCGCACTGGCTATCACGCTACCCGCAGTAACTACTCTAACAGCATAGGTTTTTCTAAGGACACGAGTCAAAACTTTCAAATTTTTCGGATAATTCCTGACTCCGTATGCAGTGAGTGCCATACCTGTTATAGCAATAGCTACGTTTATTTTTAAGTTTGTTAGTTTAAGCTTCACAAACATAAGTGCTATAAAAAACCAAACCAATAGTGCTAGCAGCAAAGCAATTTCAGATCTCATGAAAAGAAACCTCGTATATACGTAGACTAATATGAGAGTTGTTGCCACCATGGGCGTAACAATTAGAGCGGCCCGCTGGGCGGCGGTATGGCCGGCTGTTAAGCCGATAAAAATAATACTTATTAGAGCAGTTGTGGGGACTCCGCCTATTATACCCCCGATTTTAGAGCCAAATTTTTCTGAGAGCCAAATTATAAAAGCTACATACAGACCTCCAACAATAAACGACAAAATTACTCTTAGAACAAAAGGGTCCACTAAAGCTCGCCCCAGTTTTTGTAGCTCGACAAGCTCGCCATCGCCATCACAATTCTCCCCAATTGCGGCCGGTAGAAATGTCGGTCTTGAGTTTGACGGGCAGTTTGGTGTAGGCGCTTTCCATGGTGTCTTTGACCAGCTTGCCGACTTTATCAGCTTTGGCCTTGGGTACTTCCAAAATCAGGCTGTCGTGGATTTGGAGCAGTAATTTGCAGTCATCCTCTAGTTTAGCGGCCAGGTTAATCATGGCGATCTTCATGATGTCGGCGGCGGTACCCTGCAAGGGCATGTTGACCGCGGCGCGCATTCCGGCTTCACGAACCTGGAAGTTAGGCGAATGGACGTCCGGCGTGGGGCGGCGGCGCCCCAGTAGAGTCTCCACGTAACCCTGTTGCTCGGCCAGTTTACGGGTTTTTTCGATGTATTCTTTAAGCTTGGGCCGGATTTCGAAGTAACGTTTTATGAAGTCGCGGGCTTCGCCAAAGCTCATACCGGTAGTTTGGCTAAGGGCGTGCGGGCCCAAGCCGTACATAATGCCAAAATTGACTTCTTTAACAGATGAGCGCTGGACTTTGGTGACTTTTTCGGGCGGGATATCGTAAATTTCGGCCGCGGTCTGGACATGGATGTCGGCGTCGTCGTTAAAGGCGTCGATCATGCCTTTGTCGCCGGACAGCGCCGCGGCAATCCGCAATTCGAACTGGCTGTAATCGGCACTGATGAGCGCGTTGCCTTTCCCGGCGACAAAGGCCGTGCGGATCCGCCGCCCCAGATCAGTACGCACCGGAATATTTTGCAGATTCGGGTCGG
>JBGQLC010000116.1:0-2138 GCA_041499885.1 Minisyncoccia bacterium | reverse complement strand
TCGTCGTCGGATCGGCGCGGCCGATCTTTCATGATTCCCACGCGACGCCGCTCGGGACTCTTGAGGGTATTTTTATTCAAGCCAACGAGACGGCGATGATTTTGGACAGGGATTTTATCCGGCCGCTTTATCCGGATTCCGCGCTTTGGCTGACATTGATTTTTTTCGCACTGGCCACTACGCTTCTTTTTGATCTATTTAATTTCACGGTCAAACTTTTAATATTTCTGAGTCTTGAGGGCATGATCTACGGAACGAGCCTTTTTTTGCTGGTTCAGAAAAATATTTTTTTTCAGCCGTTTCATCCGATGTTTATCGTCGGCGCAAGCTATACGACCGTTCTTTTTTATGATACCTTTAGGGCTTTTCTAAAGAGCGCTGAACTTCAGAAACAGGCGATCACGGATGACCTGACCGGGCTTTACGGCCACCGGTATCTCGAGCTGAGATTGGCGTCGGAATTCAAGAGGCATGCGGAAATGAAGAAAGAATTCTGCTTTGCCATGATCGATATCGACCAGTTTAAGAAAGTGAACGATACCTACGGTCATGAACACGGAAATGTCGTGCTGATCACCGTGGCGAGGACAATTAAAAGCGGCGTCCGCGGCTACGATGTCGTGGCGCGTTACGGGGGGGAGGAATTCAGCATTATCTTATCCGGCTGTGAGTCAAAAACGGCGATTCAGACGGCCGAGCGTATTCGTAAATCCATTGAGGATTTAAAATTTTCAATAGCTTCTCAAAGTGTGTCCGCGACGGTGAGTATTGGAATTTGTTCCAACAGGCAACCGGGCGTCCAAAGTCATCAAGACATGAAACGCTTGGCCGACCAGGCGCTCTATCAGGCTAAAAATGAGGGGCGTAATCGGGTGTGCATTTACCAGGCTACCCCACCACCATAATTCAATATATTAGTAGAATAAATATTAAGTTTATGCCTTTACAATGCAGTTTTATTACGTATACTTATATTAGGACATATAAGAAGTGACCCGTTCATTGATTTAGGTTTACTTTGAAAAGAGCACACCAGGAGCAATCCTGAGCCGCAAAGCTATGGGCCCGGACATTAGAAAGGGCCGCCAAGCTACCAAATGTAGCAGATAGTAAAACAGGCCCGTGCTCTTTAAAGCGCGGGCTTTTTTATTGGATGAGTTTTTGGAGACTTATGAAACACACAGCCTATTTTGAAACTAAGGTCATCGTTTGGAGTATTTTATTCTCGGCCTTCTTATGGATCGGGAACGGAGGGGCGTCATTGCAATATTCAGATCCAACAAAACAGCTTATACCCGCTTCCCAGGGGCTTCAGCCCGCCCCGATAATTGACCCAAACGGTGGAGGTTGTAACCCATCGGGTTGTAACCCATCGGGTTGTAACCCATCAAAAAAAGATAAAGATTCTAAGGAATACGACGGTATGAGCGCTTTGTTTCGCAATATAGGTCCTATTAAAAGCAATCAACCAAGTGCAGATTTATCAGGTTTATTTGGTCAAACCCCAGCCGTTGTTAACCCAGCTGTTGTTAACCCGGTCGTTAAACCAAATCCCGTTTCCACTAATCATCCTCAAACTGAAAATTTCAATGTAGAAAAGCCGCATTCGTATACCTATGTTTACGTCACAAACGACAGCGGCGGGGTAGATATCCAGACCTATGATAACGGAGTTTTATCCAGTACAAAGTTTTACTCCGGCGCCGACGTGGCTTCATATGCCAAAGAGGTTTTACCCACGCTCTCAAAGCGAGGCATCGCTCAGGAACTAAGCTCCGGATTTTTCTTAAACCACTCCTTTTCGCGCGAAGCCGCTGCACTGAGTAGTAAATACCTGCGTCTTTACGACAGTAATTTCTCTGATCCAAACAGCTTCTCCGCGACCTTTATAAAACAGTTATCATTATCCAGCTTTGTTCAAGGCCCTAATATCAAAGATCTTCTAACTCATGATCCCGCGGTGGCGGATTTGTCCAAGCCTTTAAGTTTTGACAACGATGTCTCTATCCGCGGAGTCGATAACGCCTTATCTCAGGTGCCAATGGGCACAGACACAAAGAGCCTTTCCGTCGTAGAAGCCCAGAAGGTCTTAAACGATGACCGTTTGAGGGCCATTATGGTCCGGGATGTGAATAGCG
>JBGQLC010000115.1:0-2140 GCA_041499885.1 Minisyncoccia bacterium | reverse complement strand
GTTCATGCCGTCGCGCAACGGCGTCACCAAGGCGACATCACTGACCGAATATAACGCGACTAAATTGTCGAACGGAACGGCGCGGTATTGATAGATAATCGGCGCCCAATGGATGGCGCTGAATTTGCCATTTATTTTTCCGACCAATTCCTCAATTTGGTTTTTCGTTCCCTCGTAATCATCGATGCCGATGCGGGACGGAACGACGATCATCAGCAGCGCTACCTTGCCATGCCAATGCGGATATTTTTCCAGCAGAGTTTCGAAACCCTGCAAGCGGTGAATGATGCCCTTGGAATAATCCTGCCGGTCGACCGAAAGGATGATCTTGGTTTCGCCCAGCTTTTCTCTTAGCTGTTGTGTTTCTGTTTGCACCGCCGGGCTGAGCGCCGTGCTGTGAAACTTTCCGTAGTCCACGCCCATCGGAAACGCGGCGACCTTCACCGTGCGACCTTCCAGAGCGATTTGGCCGATCCGGTGTTTGGTGCCGAGGACACGCTGGACGCAACCGAGAAAATATTTGGCGTAATCGTGGGTGTGAAAGCCGACCAAATCGGCGCCAAGCAAACCTTCAAGTATGTTTTGCCTCCAGCGGACCGGAAGCAGACGAAAAATTTCGAACTGGGGGAATGGAATGTGAAGAAAATACCCCATGCGAATGTTGGGGAATTTTTGCCGCACCATTTGTGGCAACAGCATCAGATGGTAGTCATGAATCCATAAAATATCGTCCGGTTGGACGATGGCGAGCACGGCTTCCGCGAAGGCTTCGTTGACATTGCGATATTCTTCCCAGTATTGCTCATGATATCGGGCGTTGGCGGGGAAATAATGGAACAGAGGCCAGATCGTTTTATTGCAAAAGCCCTGGTAGAAGTTTTCGAAAGCCTCTTCCGAGAGAAATACCGGATGGGAATGAAATTCCGCTCGCGCCCTTGAGCCGACTTCATCTTTTTGCTCGGCCTCGATGGTTGCGCCTGGCCAGCCTACCCAGATGTAATCTGCTGGGATTTTTAACAGATCCGGTATCCCATCCAGGAGCGCCTTTAGACCGGTGGCTACGCCGCCGGCGCTTGGTTTAAAGGCGAGATTCCCACCTTCGCGCTGAACCGTAAACGGCAGTCGATTGGACACCACGACGATTCTCTGGGTAGTCATAGTCTTGATGACGCGCTTAGGTCTTCACAGTAGACAATATCGCTTTTTTGGGCTCGATAAAACCGTAAAAATATAGTCGTTAGGGTGTCGGCGCGGGGCTTGCCGCACTTAGCGCCGAAAGATGACTGGGTCTCTCAGGCGAAGGCTAGCGAGATGATTTCTGTAAAACTTGTCCGGCCACGAACCAGCCAGCCACTTCCACGTATATTTGGGTTGTGATTTCACCCATGAGGAACCTATTCCGCAAGCATCATACCAAAATATTAGAATCGCGCTGACTGCTGAAATCAAAAGACTTTTAATCATAGCGCAACGGTTCGACCTGACCGCATTGTGTAGGAAATTTCCGACGCAAAAACTAACCCTGGGTGGATTTCTTATCTGAATCAATCGCCTCCGCTGTAGGAATTCGAGCTTTGCGGTACGTTTCTTAGAATCCACATTGGAAGTAATGGCGATAAACGCCCCAAGGATCTCCCTACGACATTTGTCACCCTAGTTGAGAACTCGCGAAACAAAAACGCCTGTAACACTCTTGTTATATTGCGCTTCATGCTTAATTTAATATTGATTTTCAATACGCTGCTGTCGGATGGGGAGATCCATCGGCTCCGCGGTTTTATTACCTTTCGAGCTGTAGAGGGGTTATTCCAAGCGACATCGTCTCGCTACCGCTGCGGGTAATAAAAATTCGGATTCGCGGCAAGATCGTCGCCAGGCTTGCCTTGCATGCCTAATAACCTATATTAGAGAAGTAGTTATATGCTCGCGGATGTCTACAAGCGACCGGTGCAAGATCTCCGAATCTCGGTGACGGATAGGTGCAACTTCCGTTGTACTTATTGCATGCCGATGGACGAGTATGAGTGGATTAATAAAAAGGAAATTTTGACTTTTGAGGAAATCACCCGTTTAGCCACCCTGTTCGTTTCTCTCGGGGTCGAGAAGATCCGCCTGACCGGCGGCGAGCCGCTGGTCCGGC
>JBGQLC010000114.1:0-2149 GCA_041499885.1 Minisyncoccia bacterium | reverse complement strand
CGGTGGAGCTGTGGCTACGACCACATGTTCCGGTGGCAACAATGGTACTTGTATCGTGACGATACCGATTGGTACCGGTCACCTCTCCCTTGGCGGCTATGTGATCAGCGCAGGCAGCTCCAAGTCGTTCACCGTACGTATCGACTCTCTGTCGCATACGTTCTCTCCTGGTGCAAACTTGGCAGCTTCATTCGGAGTATCGATCGCGACCTCAGGCAGCGTTCTCTTTACGGATGCTCTTGATGCGTCGTCATCGCAGGTAAGCCTGCCGAATACGGCAGTTCCTGTGAGTATCAGCTCCGTGGCTTACGCTCCTGGTACATAACGATTGCTTCGAACCGATTGGTTGGCTTGAAAGACAGCTAGCTTGAATCGGAAACGCATTTGGCCCCCTCCATCTGGGGGCCTTTTGCGTTGTATATTGCTTTTGCATTAGATTTGCTATAATAAAACCAACGAAAAACGAAAGGTCGAGCAAAAAAGAAAATTACTTTTCAATGGATAAAAAAGGATTGGTTGAAGCGGTAATGAAAGAAGCGGCGTTGGAGACCAAGGTTGCCGCGCAGAAAGTAGTCGATGCCGTGTTGGACACCATCATCAAGACGATGGGCCGCGGCGAAGACGTCGCGATAACCGGTTTCGGCACCTTCCGCGTCGCCAAGCGCGCCGCCCGTGAAGGCAGGAACCCCAAGACCGGCGAGAGCATTCATATTGCGGCCGCCACGAAACCGAAATTCCGCGCCGGCAAAATGCTGAAAGAAGCGGTTAAATAAGAAAAGGATTAAAAGCTTTTAATCTAACTAATACCGCCTGTCCATCGGACAGGCGGTATTTTGTTTATTCCGGGCGGGAACTGAGCGAGCTATTTGTTTGCGTATGAAACGGCGTTGCTCAGGTTAAAAAATTGGGCGTATGTGTCGGACAGCGCAGAGAGGGAGGTCATTATGAGCGAGAGCGAGTCGTCCGAAGATACGCTTGTATCGAGGCTGCGCTTGGCGTTGTCATTTGCCACTTGTGCTTTATGGAAAGAAATTTGGGCTTGGTCGAAAATGCTTTGCACGTCAACCAGCACCAAGAGATTTTTATCTTTAACCAGCTGGCCCACCTGCCTAAAGCGCGAGTCGGCATTCTCGAATAAGGTCTGGTTTGAAATCCACAAAAATAAATTGCTGACCTTTTGCGCGAGCGGGACATAAACATTTTTCCGCCACTCGCGGATGTTCTGCGCTAGCGAAACCGTGCCGTATATCCCAAGGTCACCGATCTCCTGCGCGCGCAAATTATAATAACTGACCGCCTGATTAAGCTGGCCATCAAGCTGGGTTTTGACTCTTGAGATATCCGCGTCGGCTGACGGAGCTTTTTGAAGTTTGTTTTGCAGGTCTTTTGTTTCGGTTATCGCGCAGCCTACCACTTTCTTCAAAAAGTTTTTGCGCAGAACAAGCTCATCGTTTAAAGACAGGGCGCCGGTATCTTGTGCTTTTTTTAAGGCAGCGCTTTCGCTATTAAAACTACAGGTATCCGCTGCGTGGACTTTGGGGATAGCTACCAAAAGCAGAGTTGCGGTTGTGAAGAGAATCGCTAATGATTTCATCTCTATATTATGTTCGACATACCCGCGTCGCCGCAAGCCCGCTCCCGATTCCTTTGACGCGGAGGGTCCCAGTCCATAAGATGAAGAGGAAGCGGCCGGCGTAACTTATTAACGGCCAAATCGTTAACAATGACAGATGGCGAGGAAAAATTAAAAATTGCCAGAGCCGTCGAGGGTGAATCCTCGGCTTTCGGCCAGCTTTACGATACGTACCAGCCTCAAATATACAGGTTTGTATATATCCGGGTTGGCCAGCGTGAGGAGGCCGAGGATCTCACTCACCAGATTTTTCTGCATGCGTGGATGCGCATTAAGAGCTATCGCGAGGAGGGATTTCCTTTTTCAACATGGCTTTACCGCATCGCGAGGAATCAGGTGATTGACCATTACCGTACGAAGAAGGCGGTCCACCGGATGGACGAAGACGCGGAGGAGCAATTCGAGAGCGATGAAAATATTGCCCGCGATGTGAACGCCAAACTCCAAGTTGAACAGGTGATGCGCTTTGTCCGCGCTCTGCCCACGGACTATCAGGATGTAATCATCATGCGGTTG
>JBGQLC010000113.1:0-2200 GCA_041499885.1 Minisyncoccia bacterium | reverse complement strand
TAGGCGACAATGTAGTAATAGTTTTCTCTACCCAGATGAATTCTTCGTCGCTCGCGTTTTCCACCAGTCCTTCATTCGACTATACGGCAACGTGGTCGGTTGGCACCACGACCGTCACTCTGTCTCACGCGACCAACTATTCGCATGCTCAGGCTATCACCGCATCAATTACCGCTATGCGCGATTCAAATGGAAACGTTCTCTCCGGATTGCCGTATAGTTGGACATTTACCACCGGCCAAACTTTTGGAGTTGCCGGCGGTGGCGGAGGCGGTGGAGGTGGAGGATTTCCTCCTTATGTACCGCCGGTTACGACGAGCACTGTTCCAGTCGCGACATCTACGCCTCTCGTGGCTCCTACGACTCCAGCGGTTCCCACAACTCTATCCGCCCAGCAACAATTGTTGAATTCATTAATTGCGCAGCTTAATTCACTGCTTGCGCTCGCGAAGAGCCGGGGAATTTCTTTGCCGCCCGGCGCGTTGGTCTCCGCCTTTGCCCACGACCTAAAGCTTGGCGCGACCCACGATGACGCAAAGGCGCTTCAAATGTATCTGAACGGCCGCGGCTTTCTGGTCTCACTAAGCGGTTCCGGTTCCAAAGGGCATGAAACTAAGTATTTCGGCCCGGCGACAATGAAAGCCTTAGCCGCCTTCCAGAAAAGCGTAGGCATCTCTCCCGCGAGCGGGAACTTTGGCCCACTGACCAGGGCTTACATAAATAGCCATCCGTAAGCGGACAAAAACCAGCGATAAAAACCGCTGGTTTTTTTGTAGGCTCTTATCTTAGTCCGCTTTCGCGGTAAAGCCGGCTTTGACTAATCGAATAACTTAATCAGAAAAAATAGGCTGCGCATGCGTGGACTATTTTTATTTGATTCCCCGGGTAGGAAATCGAACAAAATTTTGCCTTCACAAAATTTTCTAACACCCAGCGGTTTTAGTATTTCCGTTTCACCCCGACGTACGTCGGGACAGGCTGTTTTCCCGACCCCTTTCTCGTTCGAGATGAAAACTAAAAAATCTAGACGCTATCCGCGTCTTTATTGCTTCAGATCTACGTGAAAAGTAGTTCCAAATCCTTCTTTTGATTCAAACCAAACCTTTCCTCCGAGCTTATCTACTAGTGACTTAAGAAGATAAAGCCCCAGCCCGGTTCCCTCCGGCTCCTTTTCTTTTGCGTTATCGGCGCGGAAGAGCTTGGTGAAAATCTGGCTTTTGGCCTTTTCGGGTATTCCGTAGCCATTGTCTTTCACGGAAATGAAAACTCCTCCGGAAGTTTTTTCAATCTTTATTTCCACAGTTCCGCCCTCCGGCGTGTATTTTACCGCATTGGTAAGTAAATTCTGAAGAATAACCCTCGCTGTTTTCGCGCCGATGTTAAGATAGGGGACATCAGCGCCATATTTTTTTGTAATAATTATCTTTTTACCCGAAATCTGGACTGTAAGTTCTTGCAATACCGAATCGGAAATCTGCGATAGGTCCACATCTCCCTTTTCAATGGCGAATCCGCCGGATTCAATTTTTGTGATTTCCAGAAATCCGACGACCAAGTCCGCCATGTTTTTACTGCTTGCATGAATCGTTTCCAGCACTTCTTTTTGCTCCTTAGTCAGCGGACCCTTGTCTCCGTCAAGGAGCGCTTCCAAGTTCCAGGCCATGGCAGTGATCGGACTCGCTAATTGGTGGGAGGCAAGAGAGATAAATTCATTTTTAGCGCGCTCGAGTTCTTTTTCTGCGGCGATATCCCGGAAAACATTTACAGTTCCGATTATCTTCCCGCTCAAAATTATAGGTGTGACATTAATTGTAACCGGCACTTTTGTCCCGTCCTTTTTTACGTAGTAAGTAGAAGCTATGGTAACGGCTTCGCCAGTTGTAAGAACATTTGATACAGACTGCTCATTTTTAAGAATAGTTTTCCCTTGTTCGTTTTCGACGACAACTATTTCAAAAAGGTTTTTACCCATAACTTCTTCGGTTGTCCAGCCAAGTATTTTTTTGGCCACAGTATTCATAACAACTATCTTTCCCTCCTTATCGGTTCCGATTATACCGTCGCCGATACTAGCCAAGAGTGCGTCCTCTCTTACCTTGGCTTCGGCCAACTCCGTTCGCTCCTCTTCGATATCCCCAAGAAGATTAGATGTCGCTTTTTGGATATCCTCAATGTCATGCTCCTGATCGCGCGAGTCCTC
>JBGQLC010000112.1:0-2230 GCA_041499885.1 Minisyncoccia bacterium | reverse complement strand
TAACGCAAAAGTTTAAAATACCGGCCCCGATGCAAATCGGGGCCTTTTTATTTCTTAAAAATTTTGATAAAATGAGGCCATGATGATTTTATATGCAGTGCTTGCGGTTATCGTGCTATGGCTCGTATTTGCCTATAACGGGCTTGTGCGGCTGCGTAATCGCGCCAAGGAGGCCTGGGCGGACATAGACGTACAGTTAAAGCGCCGCTATGACCTCATTCCCAACCTGGTTGAATCCGTTAAGGGTTATATGACCCACGAGCGGGAGGTTTTTCAGCAGGTGACTGAAGCGCGCACGCGGGCAATGGGCGCGAAAAGCGGCAAAGAAAAAGCCGATGCCGAGAACGCGTTATCCGGCACATTGAAAACTCTTTTTGCGGTGGCAGAAAATTATCCGCAGCTCAAAGCCAACGACAATTTTCTTTCGCTACAGAACGAGCTGTCCGACACCGAAGATAAAATCCAGGCCGCGCGTAGGTTTTATAACGGAATGGTTCGCGACCTCAATACCCGCATAGAAGTTTTTCCAACGAACCTTATGGCCCGTTCGTTTGGTTTTATGGCAATGGAATTTTTCGGCACGGATAATGCGGCCGAGCGTGAAGCGGTAAAGGTAAGCTTCTAGTTTTAGCCCCTGCTCTTTATGGCTTCGCTCTATTCTTATAAAGAATCGAATGTTCGGCGCACATGGGTTCTGATGACCAGCTTTCTTTTTGTGGTTATCGGCTTGGGTTGGATTTTTTCACAAATCTACGGCAATTCAAATATCCTTATCTTCGCCTCGCTATTCAGTATTGTAACTAGCTTCATCAGTTATTGGTCGTCGGATAAAATAGCGCTTGCGTTTGCGCGCGCCGTACCGGCGGAGAAGAAAGATTATCCGGAGTTCTACCATGTGGTTGAAAACCTCACGATTACCGCGGGTTTGCCGATGCCCAGGCTCTATGTGACTCCGGAGAGGCAGATCAATGCTTTTGCCACGGGCCGTGACGCGGAACACGCCGCGGTTGCAGTGACCGCCGGCGCGCTGGAGCGGCTTACTAAGCCTGAGCTAGAGGGAGTTCTGGCCCACGAGCTTTCACATGTCGGCAATCGCGACATACTCGTCTCCACGGTAGCGGTGGTATTGGCCGGCATTATTTCGCTCGTCGCCGACATTTTTCTGCGGTCGCTTTTTTGGGGCGGGATGAGGAGCCGCGACAATCGGGATGAAGGCGGGCAGATTTTCTTTTTTGTGGGAATTTTGCTCGCGATCCTCGCGCCAATTGGTGCGATGCTGATACAACTTGCCGTTTCGCGGCGGCGCGAATCGCTGGCCGACGCATCCGGAATACTTTTGACCCGCTATCCGGAGGGCCTAATTAACGCGTTAATAAAAATTAAAGCTGACAATGTACCGATGGCTTCCGCAAAGGACTCAACCGCGCATCTCTGGCTCGACAATCCGTTCAAGGGCTCCGGAGTCGGATGGTGGCACCGTCTTTTTATGACCCATCCGCCGATCGATGAGCGAATCGCAGCGTTGCGGAAGCTCGGTGTTTAAGCTAAAGTAAATTTGTTTTGGAGGGGTCGCATAGCGGTCTAGTGCGCACGCTTGGAAAGCGTGTGTGCCGAAAGGCACCGAGGGTTCGAATCCCTCCCCCTCCGCCAAGAACACCGTTTGTTATAGTTAACTTATGAGCCGAAAAGGACTTGCTCCGCTGGTAATAATCCTTATTATTGCCGCCGCCTTATTATCGGGAGCGGTCGTAGTTTTTAAAAATTTACCGTCAGGGAAAGCTCCGGCAACTCGAGAGATCCTTCCTCAGCCGACATCTGCGACCTCTCCAGCCGTCGCCACGAACTCAGCGCCCCAAAATGTTTCATCTTCAAGCACGGTGGTCTCCACATCTTCTGTTAGCGAAACGTCCGCCACTCCGGTTGGGCAAGTAAATCAAAAAGCAGTCCCAAAAACACCTACAGGGACCAGCACCCTGGTTAAACAAGCCCCGGCGAAAACGAACACAGTGCCAATCCCTGTTCCATTCGTCTCCGACATTTCATGCGCCAGCCCCACCGACACGGCGCATATGGATATTTTTGATTCCCATGCCCATGTAGGGCCCAAAGTTAGCGCATCTCAAATGATTTCAGAGATGGATAAGGCTGGAGTGAGCGTGACGAACCTGTATGGAGATGGCTCTCTTTCTCTTGAAGCCATATCCCAATACCCTGGCAGGTTTATAACATT
>JBGQLC010000111.1:0-2241 GCA_041499885.1 Minisyncoccia bacterium | reverse complement strand
CGAAACAACTATCCCAAAAATTATAAGGGCGCCGACATCGGCAACCAGACAATAAATACAAAGGGCTTTTACAATAAATATCTGGAGATATATCATCCACCCCGCGAACAGCGCGCCCGAACCGGTTAAAATCAAAAGCGTCGCAAGGAGTTCACGCTTAACGCGCATAACAAATAAAGCCGCGATAATCAGCAGTAAAAGATAATAAAGCGCGCCGAGCAGAGCCGTCGGCATACCGAGCACAACCGCATATGGACTAGTTGTTACGTTTGCACATCCTTGTAAAATACCGCATACCGGCGTCCGGCCCAAAAAATGTTCCGCAGCCAGATATGACGCATCGATGAAACCAATAACGCTTAAAAATAATATTGTGTATGCCGCTTTATGCCACTTCATAAATTTGATTATTTACCCCTGCCCTGCGAGACATCAACCCGGATTCCTTCTGGATCAATTTTTAAAATCGTCGTGTTATAAGGCGTAGAAATATCTGTTTGTTCGATTAAAATTTGATGCCAGCCTTCGCGATTGATGGATCCGAGGTCGATAGTAGCCTTTAATCCGCTACCACGCAAGGTATCAAGGTCGGATGACCGCCCTTGAAGCGTGACGACTGTTTCCTGTGGAACCGTATCGGAAATGGTGTATTGCATTGGTAGATTTTTGAATTCAAGAGGCACTACAAAATTTCGCTGGACCAATACGAACTGGGCATTAACAAAAAGCCAAACGCTAAAAGCCAGAGCCATCGACACAAGCAGCAAGCCGATATTTTTACCTAACCAGGTCCGTAATTGAGCGCGGGTTCGGCGGGGAAACTTTTCTTGTAAAAAATCGAGTATAACCCTGCGCAACTCGTCGCCTTCAAATACCGCGTGCATATTTCCGTTGTTCATCAATGAAATCTTCCCACGCTCTTCGGATACGACTAAAACAAGCGCGTCGGACCGTTCGGAAAGGCCCAACGCGGCGCGATGCCTGGTACCGAACTGTTTTACTTTTTGGATATTTTCCGCGAGCGGCAAGTGCACGGCGAATCGCCGGATTCGGTTATTGTCTATTATCGCCGCGCCGTCATGCCCGGGCGAAGTGTCATCAAAAATACTAACCAATAGCGGTTCGGAAATTTCACCGTTAAGCCGGTAGCCGCCTTCAATAAGGCGGTCGATCGGTTCCCGCCCCGGGAAAACGATTATCGCGCCTAATTTACGTTTAACGAGCTCGCGCACCGACCGGACGATTATATCCACCGTTGTTTCGTTCGGTGGGACGAACCGTCGATTCACTCCCCAAACACCAAACACGGAAAAAAATCGGCGCAGCTCGCGCTGGAAAATTATCGCGATCAGAACTAAAAATGCGGCGAAAAACGACTGGAGGACAAAGTGGGTCAGCGGCAAATCCACGAGATAGGTCAATCCGTAGAGCACGGTTAAAGTAAGCACGCCGACCAAAACAGGCAGCGACTGCGTTTCACGCAAAAGTCTTATAACCAAATATATCAGTATGGCGATAAGAACAATGTCCAAAATATTTTTACCCGCCAGAGACGCCTTGGCGAATATCGAACCCAAGGATGTAAAAAGAGATGCGGTCATTATTTAAAAGTATATTACATAGACATATGCCTTGCCCAGAGTAAAAGAAAAGCCCCGACCGAAGTCGGGGCACAAATCTATTCCGCGAACACGAGTTCGGATGACGGTCCGATTTCGAACGCCAACTCGAACGCTTGCTCGGGAGTTTCCAAGGAGTAAACAACGATTCCTTCCGGGAATTCTGCCAACTTAGATGTCGCGTGTTCGTCACTCTTGAAAGTGACCAGATGAACCCGCTTACGAAATTCCGGGGGCAAATCGTCAATGGCACGCTCGTTAGCCTTCGGGATAAAGACCTCACGAAGACCTTCGCGCTCAGCAGCGAGAATTTTTTCTCTCGCGCCGCCGATCGGCAAAATGGCTTTACGGCAGAGAGAGATCTCTCCGGTGCCGCCGAAATGAGTTTTGACCGACTTCTTCTTGACGGCTGAGGTGATTGCGGTGGCAATCATCACGCCGGCAGACGGTCCGTCTTTCGGGATAGCACCCGAATCGAAATGGATATGGAAGAATTTCTTCTCCATCCCCTTCCGCTCATCATCGGTCAGGATATTGCTGTGCATCACCCGGCTCATTGCCACTTCCACCGACTCTTCCATGACCTTGGCCAGGTTGCCGGTGATCTTCATCTTGAAGTGGT
>JBGQLC010000110.1:0-2337 GCA_041499885.1 Minisyncoccia bacterium | reverse complement strand
TCTTTACCTGCTTCATCCCTCGGCTTGAAAGGGACAAGAGGGTCTTTGATTTGTCATCATCAATAAGCTGAACGGAAATATGTTTATTGCTGCGGAACACGGCCAAACGCGGACAAGCCGCGGTACCAAAAATTTTGGCGCGGGTGCGTTTTGCCCGACGCGTTTTTCTCATTTGTAATTTGCTCTGTTTCATATTAATTAGGCGGCTGCGGTTGTCGCTCCGGCTTTTTTACCGACTTTGCGTCGAATAACCTCACCCCTGTAATGTATGCCCTTGCCTTTATACGGTTCGGGTTTTTTATGGGAACGAATTTCCGCGGCAATGCGTCCGACCAACTCTTTGCTGATGCCGGAAACCGTAATGACGTTTTTTTCAACACTGATAGCAATCCCTTCCGGCGGGACAACTTTTACCGGATTCACGAAGCCCAACGATAAGACTAAGGTCGTTCCTTCCATCGCCGCGCGATAACCCACGCCCTCAATTTCCAAAATTTTAGAATATCCCTGGGTCACGCCTTCAATGGCGTTTTTTACGAGTGACCACATCGTCCCCGCGTTCATCCTGCCGAGCTTCTCATTCGATGCCGGCGTTACTTTAATTTCACTTCCGCCGATATCAAGCTTCAGTTCGGATAGAATATTCACGTCCAGAGAACCTTTCGGCCCTTTAACACGAACTACACCGTTGTCTTCTGCAACGGTCACGCCTGCCGGAACCGGAATAGGTTTTTTAGCTAATCTGCTCATATGTTTACCAAATTTCAAATAAATATTCGCCGCCGACTTTCTTCTTGCGGGCGTCACGATTGGAAAGAATCCCATCCGGGGTGGATAAAACGGACATGCCGTAATTCTGTTTTATCGGCTTCAATTCGCGGTAGCCGATGTAAAGCCGGCGGCTGGGCTTGCTCATTACTTTGAAATCGGTCATGCCCGGGCGGTTTTCTTTGTATGATAAACGGACTTCCAAATACTGCCGCTTGCCGATTGTCCGGCGCTCCGCGCTTTTCAGAAACTTCCTTGAGACCAGCACTTCGGCTACCGCAAAATCCCCTTTTGAGAAAGGTGTGAGCATTATTTCTTTCTTGGCACGCTGGGCGTTTTTAATTTTTGCGAGTAAGTCGTAATACATTGTTTTTACCAGGAAGATTTTTTAACTCCCGGAATTTGTCCGAGCGTGGCCATTTCTCTGAAGCAGATCCGGCAAATACCGAACATCCGCATATAACCGTGTTTTCTTCCGCAACGGAAACAACGCCTCACCAGGCGGGTGGAAAATTTAGGTTTCTTTTTACTTCTTACTACTACTGATAGTTTGGCCATAAAATTATTTCTTAAGCGGTACGCCGCCGGCGCGGTAGAACTTTATCGCAGCATCACGATTTTTTAGCCGCGGAACGATGTTCACTCCGAACGAAAACGTCACATGCGATTCTTCCGCGTTTATCTCCGGAAAAACAAATTGTTCGCGGAAGCCTATGTTCAGTGTTCCGCCTTTGTCGATGGCATCTAGATCTATGCCGCGAAAATCGTGTACGCGAGGCAATACTATTTTAATCAGCCGGTCGAAAAAATCAACCATTTTTTTGTTGCGCAACGTTATCCGCAAACCCACAACCTGCCCTTCGCGCATTTTAAATCCGGCGATAGACTTCTTCGATAAACGGAGTTGCGATTTCTGTCCGGTTATGGTCGCCAAATCGCGCTCCACCTGCGGCAAAACTTTTTCCTGAAAATTCGGGTTCTGGCCCAAACGGCCAACGCCCGCGTTCACGACGATCTTCTCTATCATCTTCGCCGTCCCGGAAGCCGGAGCCGCTTCGCTTCGCTTCGCCGGATGAGCCGCCACGGGTTTATTAACTTTTGCTTTTTTAGTCGGGGTCATGATAGTTAATTTACCGCGCCGCACTTTTTGCAGTAGCGGGCTTTTGTATCATTTTCCACCCGGTAACCGACGCGTACCGCGTTTTTGCAATTCTTACAGATAAGCATGACGTTGGATGCCGACATCGGCCGGGCAACCATAACTACATCGCCTTTCTGCCCCTGCTGCTTGGGTCGGATCCTTTTTTTATACAAATTTATGCCCTCAACGGTCAGCCGGTTTTTCTCCAAAAAAATCTTAATAATCGCCCCGGTTTTGCCCCGGTTCTTTCCGCTCATAATTTTTACGTTGTCTCCTTTTTTGAGTTTCATGTTGTTTTAGACGATTTCTTCGGCCAAAGTCATTATTTGTTCATAACCGCGGGCCTTAAGTTCGCGGGGCAACGGGCCAAAAATACGCGTCGCGACCGGTTCGTTTTTTAGATTGACGATAACCACGGCGTTTTCATC
>JBGQLC010000109.1:0-2339 GCA_041499885.1 Minisyncoccia bacterium | reverse complement strand
GCGGTGGCGGCGACGGTAGGACTGATAAAGACTCCGAACAATATCGAACTGCCGACCCAGAACACTCCACTTAAGATATGAATCAAACGCAGCGCCAAAAGCAGATAATTCATTTTAACCTCCAAGGGTAAGATTTAATCTAAACTTGAAACACCGATTGCCAGGATTCGATGTACGTTTATTTTACTGTGGAAAAGCATAAAATCCATGCCTGGGTATTTTACGGTCTGTCGACCAGAATTCCATTAATAAGCTAACCCGCTTGCAAATTATTTCACCGATGACATATTTATCAAGCACCAGCATTGCAAGGGTTCACTTAATCAGCACTGGAAAAAGCCTCCACTTCGATGAAATCGAGGAGCATAGGAGGACATTTTCGAGCCAGGAGATTAGTGGAAAATAAGCATTTTTGCACAGGGATAGCCCTTTTCAATTGGTTGTGATAAATTAATTGCAAAGGAAGGAACCATGTTTGGCGATATTGGCGCTCCTGAATTGATCATTGTCCTGATCATTATTTTACTGCTTTTCGGCCCCGGACGAATTGGAAAGGTGGCCGGCGAATTGGGTAAGGGCATTCGCAATTTCCGTGAGGGGTTGAGCGGCAAGGATGAAACTCCGGATAAACAGGAACCGCCGCCTGCGGACCAATCGCAAACCAAGTAAATAAAGAGGAATAAAAAGACAAAATAATAGGGTTCGTGTTTCTCATACCTATTGTCGTCGGAAAACCACACTATAATGAAAACGTCCTGCTTGCAGGGCGTTTTTTTGAGTGCAAGACTCGCCGGCCGAAAAAGACATACCTGCCAACTTAACAAGATTTTTACAAAAAACACAATATCTGACAACCGCCCCAAAACACAAGTTGCGAAAACGCCAATTAACCAAGAGCCAACTTTGAGGAACTGAAACGATGATCTATCAAAAACCCTGCCGCAGGAAATGACTATTTCCTTTTGCTAGATTTTCTTTCGGCTTTTTTTAGATTTTCAGCAATTCTAAATTTAACAATTTTGCTTATCAATTTCAAGGGCAAGGGCTTGTCGATCGGGAATCTTATGGAACCCTTTGCGCCCTGATAAATCGATATTTCATGCTTAAATGCCTCTGTACCACTTGGCGTTGGATAGAAGCCAATATGATTTTTAAAAGCGGCGAAATAGACCAAATTGCCTTTCAGAGTGAAAGCGGGCATTTGATAACTAATTTTTTCCTGTGCGTCGGGGGCGGCGGCTTTTATGGTATCCCGCAATTCTTGCAGTATTTTTTGTGTTTCTTCAGGGAAAGTCGCAATATAGTCATCAATTGAACTAAAGCCAACTTTATTAGTTTTCATGAGTTCACCTTTTTTACAAATGCTTATTCAGCAAGGAAAGTCCCAACTAGGTGTTTAGCGGCTATTTGGTGGCCTAACTGCAAATAGGCGGTCAAAGAATAATTGATCAATAAATATATCATCCTTTTACCGGACAACCCGCGACACGAATTAACCAGCATAACGGTTCCAAGAAAAAAAACGCCCAAGCTTAAGGGCGTTTTTTTGTAGGTTTCAGCCATTATGTGGACTCTTACAATCTCGGGAAGCTGCTACCTACTTCCGCACGGAGGTATTTTCGTCATAGGGCTTTGCGCTCAAGCCAACGGGATGATAGCTCGGTTCAGGGCGCGACAGGGGAGGAATAGAAGACAGCGGCTTGGGAGCAGGGCGGATATAGGGTGAAGCCGGCTGGATGCGGGCAGCGGGGGCAAAGGGCTGAGTCTGCGGTCGTGAAGCAGGGCGGTCTTCGGCGATACTGAACAGGTTCTCGCCGGCCAAGGAGAAGGTGCCAATGATCAGGACGCGGATCATCCAGACCATTACAGCCACCAGCACGGGAACCACTTTCGCTATCGTGGCTTGACCGACCAAGACGCTGCCGGCCGAGGTGTGGTGGAGGATGGCAACGGAGACACCCCACCAGGTGAGGGCTGCATTGAAGCTGGCAGCCAGGAGCCAGGCGCCGAACAGATACCAGACCTCGGTCGGTTCATCGCGGCCGCGTTGGGGAGTAAAGAGGCGGGCAATGCCGGCGAAGTCAATGCTGCAGAAGGCGATGGCCAGCACGGTCGACCAACGGAGACCGGCGGTGGTCAGATCGCCGAGCACATCTGCCAGGGCAAAGGCGGTGGTCGAGTAGTTAAATACTTCAAAAGCCAGTAAGGCCGCTACGAGGATGGCTCCGAAGATGGCACCGCGCTTGACGGCTGTCCCGCGCAGGATGGGAAGCATTTTTATGGGGAAGGAACGGTTCACAGCAACCTCTCTTTCAGTACAAAACGGACAAATGAAGGTT
>JBGQLC010000108.1:0-2368 GCA_041499885.1 Minisyncoccia bacterium | reverse complement strand
CGTAAGATTCTTTAGGAACAGGCTGGCCGGGATGCGCAGCTCCGCGGACAAATAGGGAAGTCCCAGGACGAAGTTATAAAAATACTGGGTATCTTCGGCAAGGGTTTCCTCTTTCATTAAATCTGCTGCAGATCTCCATGGGCACATCATCTGGTTAATCCAGTAACCGCTTATGGATTCATTTGGAAATTTGGCTTCCCAATTGCCGAGGTCGCAGACCTGGCGGGAGGTTATTTCTTTGCGGCATTTTTGACAGACATATATTTTGCGGTCTCTGTCCAGATTCTTTTCCCATTCCATATGTTGGCGATAGTTGCAACGCGGGCAGTCAAAGCGCCAGTATTTTTGGTCTGATTGGGCAAATAGTTTGTCCACGCCCGCGTCCGGAATGGTCGGAGTGGAAAAATAATGCTGGCTGCGTATTTTTGAAAAGCCTATGCGGCTCATGTAATCTCGGATTACTTCCGGCTTTGACTTATCCAGCTCATCGTGGATGTTGCGGTCCGAGGTCAGCATTATGGCTTCTTTTTCCGTGTACGTGCCTTTAAAGAAAAGGAAGGCCTTGCCGATTTGTTTTTGTTCGACCGAGTCCACGTCTTTGGAGCTGACGCCGTCCCGGATGCAGGGGTTTACTTTGAGGATGCGGTTGACTTTGCTTTTTACGAATTCGGCCACGTCATCCACGGTCGGCAGGGTATAAATCTGGTTAATGCCCCAAAACCGCGCGGCGTGAAAAGTCTTCAGCACTTCCATAGTGCTGGCGCCTATTTGCGAGCCTTTGCGGATCACGAGTACGGAACTTTGGTCATCATAAATTTCCCATAAGAAGCGGTGGCTGTTAAATTCAATCGGTTCGCCGTTTTCGCTTTTAATCTTGTTTTTCGTGATCCAGTAGGTCACCAGCTTTTTTTCTAGATCGTCTGCCTTTTCTTGATTCATATAATGCTTTAAATTCCCGACTGATGTCCGCTATTTCGTTCATTTCATCTTCGCTGGGCGGATTCTGGTCATCTTCACGTATGTCCAATTCGTGTTTACCAATGGTTTCGCCAAGTTCGGTGCGCGCCATTTCCCACAATTTTTTAAAGTCGCTCATGGTAAAATTATCGAAGCTCAGTTTTCTGGTCTCGGCTTTTTTAAAAAAATCATCAAGTATGCGCCCGAACCCTATGACTATCTTCTCTTTTTTTTGGATTGATACTTTCTTTTCGCGCTTGCGTAGTTCCTCAATTTCTTCTTGGAGCTTAACCTCTTTGCGTTCGACCCAGCGATATTTTGATGACCATGTTTCCACTTGGCGTTGGCTTGGAAGCTCTCCAATGGACTGGATGCTCTGACGCATTTCTTCTGGCACATCGCCCTGCCATTTGCCGGTACGAATGAGCTCCCAAACGCGCATCATGTCCTCAATGCTCTTGGTGTTGCAATACAAAAACCACGCCCAATACTGCTGTTCGGTTTCTCCTTTCATCTTTGCGGTTTTTAGGTTTAGCATTGTCATTTTTACCGAAGTCTTACCGAAGTTTCACCGAAGTGCATTAAATCTTAGTTTTTACCTTTTCCCAGCGTTTGCGTATAACGTCGCACCAGCAAGGATCAAGCTCCAGAAGATAGCAGGTGCGTTCAAGTTTGTTGGCCGCAAACAGCGTACTGCCCGACCCGCCGAAGAAATCCACCACTATCTGGCCGATGCGGCAGGAACTTTTAACGGCCCGCATAATCAGCCATTCAGGTTTTTCGGTAGGGTGGGCCATTTTGGTAATGGCTTTGCGCGGCATATCCCAGACATCGCTTTCGTTGTTGTCGCCGTAGTAGAAATGCCGTTCGCCCTTTTTCCATCCGTACATAATCGGCTGGGCTTTGGTTTTACTTTTGCTCCTCTTAGCTTTCATCACCTGCTCATACTGTTTTTTGTAATCGCCCCAGCCTATGGCAAAGGACGGCTTGACCCATACAATGGTGGAGGAGAATTCAAATCCCGCGTTCAGCATTTCATAATACCAAAGCGGATAGCTGGTATAGCCGGTGCAAACGTAAATTACGCCGCCCGGTTTTAATATTTCGTTGTAGTTGGCAAAGACCTTTTGGCTGAATGCTTCAAAGTCTTCCTGGCTTTGCTGGTCGCCCAATATTTTACCCTGCTCGGTCGGGAACTTTCCTTTCTTTTCATGGCTGACGTGGGCGACGTTATACGGCGGGTCGGTAAAGACCATATCGGCTTTGGCTGTACCAAGGAGTTTTTTAATGTCTTCAATCTTGGTCGCGTCTCCGCACATAAGCCGATGCCTCCCCAGCTGATAGATCTCGCCGTATTTTGACTCCGGCTTTTTGATGTTTTCATATTCTTCCTCCGCGGTTTTTTCTTCTT
>JBGQLC010000107.1:0-2375 GCA_041499885.1 Minisyncoccia bacterium | reverse complement strand
CGGAACCGGAGCGGTTGATGTGGCCACGGGCTGCGGCACAAGCGCGAAAAATTTTCCGAAAATATCGCCGAGAAAATTTGCTTTAACCAAAGAAGCCACTCCCAAAAACCCGATGAGCACACCGAGAACAATCCCGCGAACTACATATTTTTTATCGAAAAAAAAGTTTTTCATCGTATCTTTATAATATATATTTAAAAATGTTTAATGCCGTGTCAACTTCGCGCCGTGTAGTCTGTCTGCCCAAACTGATTCGGATGCTCCCGCGTGCCCGCGAAAGCCCGTGTCCCAGAGCCCGGATAACATAGGAAGGCTCTATGGCCCTGGCGCGGCAAGCAGAGCCGGCAGAAATCGCTATACCCTCCCGGTCGGCAAGCACCAGCAGGTCCTCTATCTTATATCCCGGCAGGTAAAGGTTCAGAATATGCGGCAAGGATTTTTTATCGTCCAGCGTACCGTTCAGCTGAGCTTTAGGAATAATACGCTTGATTCCGCGATAAAGGTGCAATTTTAACGCGTATAAACGTTTGGTTTCTTTCTCACGTATGACAGAGGCAAGTTCAAACGCCTTGGCAAACCCGACTATTCCCGGAACGTTCTCCGTCCCTGAACGCAAACCGAATTCCTGCCCACCGCCGGTTATGACCGATAAAATGTCGTTGCGGGCATGCTTTCTTATATATAGAGCGCCTACGCCCTTGGGCCCGCACATCTTTTGAGCCGAAATAGTTATCATGTCCGCCCCCGAGGCAGCAGCACTTAAATCCATAAATTGGGCTGCCTGCGCGGCGTCGGTGTGCAAAAGCGGGTAGGTGCTTCCGTGTCGCACGCGATGGTCAGTGATAATTTTAGCGATTTCCGCCATCGGCTGGGTCGCGCCGATAACATTGTTCCCCAATATAATCGAAACAAGCGCCGTCTCCGGCGAAAGCGCCACTCGCAATTTTTTTAAATCAACCGCACCCGAGTCTCCAACCGGCAAAAATACGGTCTCCGCACCCTCTCGCCCCAGATCCTTCGCCGTATCAAGCACCGACTCGTGTTCGATTTGGGAAACGATTATCCGCGGAGTTTTTCCCGGATATTTTTTGCGCCACATTTTAATAGTGCCACGAAGAGCCAGATTGTTGGCTTCGGTCGCCGAGCCGGTAAAAACAACTCCGCGAAATCCTTCGCTCTCTGGCGCGCCAACAAGAAGTCCGGCAACTGTTTGGCGCGCGCGGTCGACCGCGGCAATCGCTTCCTGTCCGAACAAATGGAGCGAACCGGGATTTCCGAATTTGTTTAAAAAATAAGGCCGCATTGCACGAAGCACCCGCGGGTCAAGCGGGGTTGAAGCTGCGTAATCCAGATAGATTCTTCTCACTCTTATGTTGTAATACGAATTTTAAAAAAAAGAAAATGGTTCGATTTCTCGAACCATAGGAAGTCTCACCCCTGCTTTTTGGTTTCCCGAATCGCCTCAGCGATTTTGTTTAATCCGCTCTCAACCATCCCGCCGACCGAAAGCAAAACGATAAGAAAAAGGACAGTGCCAACAATAGCTTCTGCTACATACATGCGCCCCTCCTTTTGCTCACTACGAGAGCTTTATTTGGCGAGCAGGGACAATCCCCTGCTTTTGCTCATTTCTTTATACAGAGAAAAGAATGCTCCGTCAAGCCCAAAGGCAACCGTCCTACAAGAGCGTCGCGGTCTGCACGTCGCGAAGGTCAACCTTGACCAACTCGCCGGTCGCGCGGTCCGGGACGATAAGGTGCCCCTCCTTAAGATATAGGTCATATAAATCTTTGGTCAGGCGAACGTCTTTGATGCAATATTCTTTGAGCTTTTCCATCTCGCCGCGCGCGAACATGCCGATCGCCTCGGAGCCGTGATGGTCTTTCTTTACTCCCAAATTCGCCTCCGCCAGCCGGCTCAAGCTGATGCGATGTCCGGTGGTCATCTCAATCTTGCCCGCCAGGTCCACCCGCTCTTTATCCCACAAACTTATCCGCGGTGATTTCAACCGTTGGAAGTAAAGATTCAATACCGGGATGTCGTAGTGGTTGGAAGCAAAGCCGACGATCCGGCTGGCGTGCTCGAACATTTCGGCGATCTTATCCATCTCGCCCTCCTCGTAACAAAAATATTTGTTCTCCAGATAGGAATATATGCCGACCACGGAAATTTTAAGCGCCGCGAAATTATCCCAGCCCACTCCGGGGTCGGTAAAGAAATTCGAGGTCTCGATGTCAAAAACCAATGTGTCCATGGTTAGACGTGCCGATCGGCGATGTTTGAGGCCGCGTAGCTTTCGGGCTTGGTCCGCGCTTCAAAATTATGCGCGCGAATCATGCCGACTACCTCCTGAATCATTACCTTGGTCGGCCCCT
>JBGQLC010000106.1:0-2421 GCA_041499885.1 Minisyncoccia bacterium | reverse complement strand
CGTTATCGCCGGAGTCGCACTTTATAAAAACTATCCGGCGCGACGCGCTGGCAGATGGCTCGCGGCAATTTCGTTTCTTGGAATTATATTTGCCGGACGTTTTGTCTGGATAGAAATTTATTCCTGGCTTGCGCTGAGAAGTTATAACTATGCGCTTATATTGCCGAGCTGTGTTTACGGATTGATTTTCTATATTGTGATTTTTCTTCTATCGCTTAAATTAGCGGGAAGGCACGAATAGGGTTTGCTCGTCTGTATTTTTTAGGTTTGACCCGACCATCCCAGATAGGATAGTTTATAAGTAGTTCATAAAAACTTGATAAGGAGGTGACCGATGAGGAAATCTAGCGTCATTTCCGCGAGCATCTTGTTCTGCGCGTTTATGATGCAGCTCGATGCGAGTGCGGCGCAGAAACAGACTTTGCGTGGTTCGCATGAGGCGCAGCGCCGCCAAAACGAGGAAGCGGACCGAGAGAACCTAAGCCGCATCAGAGACCCGAAACATCTGGAGTGGATGAAGGCCAATGGTTTCTTGGTCGGCTTGCCAGAGACCGGAGAGGTGAGAGTTGACCCCAGACTAGAACCGGAATTGCGATTTTGCCGTCCTTGGGTGCGGGAGTTTCTTTTGAAATTCGGCAGCGATTTCTACGGCCGTTTTAAAAAGGCGATTCAGGTTAACTCGGCCGCAAGGACCGTAAAGTATCAGAAGAAGCTGCGCAAAACAAATCCCAACGCGGCGGATACAAGCGGACCGACGGCTTCGTCGCATCTCACCGGCGCAACGGTTGATATCGCCAAGCTCGGTTACGCCTCCGCAGAAGTCCGCTGGATGCGTAAGTATTTATTCAATCTGGAAAAATCGGGAAAGATTCTGGCTACAGAGGAATACGAGCAGCTCGTTTTCCATGTTATGGTCATAAAACCTAAAAAGTAATCGGTTGGGAAAGCTTCAGCTTCCTAACCGATTTTTTATTGTCTAAAATTTTGCTAGACTTAAAGTATGTTAAAAATAATCGGTTACGACATTTGGCGCGGCGGGGAAAAAGCCGGCTGGATTGACGGGAAACACATCCGCGCGCATGACGGCAAAAAACTCGGCTACTTTGAAGGGAATCATATCTATAATATGGAAGGACACCGGATAGGATATGTTGAGGGCGATTTTCTTTATGCCGAAAGTTTCGGAAATACAAAAATATCTTTGGATAAAATAAGCGAGGATGTCGTCGGAGGAGTGCTTACTGAAATCGGCAAGTGCGCGATCTATATGCTTCTGGGGGGTTAATCGGCGACTTGCTCGCCAAATTTATTTTGTGTGATAAACTGCGGCTAGCGGCTTTTTAATAGACAAGGATTTTTATGTTCGGCTTTTTTCGCAATTATTGGGAAAAGCAAAAAGAATTCGGTAAATGGCTTGATGAGAAGTTCGCTCCGCTGCGGAAGCCGGATTATATTTGTTTGGTCCCAGGGTGCGTGGAATTGAACCAGTGGATATATCTTGAAGACGGCCGAGAGCTTCCGGTCCCGAAGTTCGAAATGTCACCTTTCTTTTCAAAAGGAAATTGGCGGACTGCCGTCCGCGCCGCCCTCGACGTTCTGAAGCATCCGGTGAAGTGGATGAAAGAAGATGCCGAAAACAACAGGAACCGTTACGCGATAGTTATGGGCGCCTGTGGCAGGCACCGCCGTGAAAATTGTTTCTGGACAAGTCAATTTCTGAAGAAATTCGTCGGATAAAGCCAGGCAGGTAATGACGCGGCTCTGACTCAAGGTCAAAGCCGCTTTTTTGTAAGAATAAAAAAACCGTCCCGATATTATCGGGACGGGGGATTCTTGACGATGATGGCTTTGATTTCATCGCCGGTAAGAGTTTCTTGCACCAAGAGCGCTTTCGCGGTCTCGCGCAGCGCGTCTTTGTGACGGTCAAGGAGTTCTTTCGCGTACTCATAACGCTCGTTGAAGATGCCTATGATCTCCGCGTCAATCTTTTCTTGTGTGGTTGGCGAGCAGCTGCGTAGCTGCCGTGAAGTGCCGAGATAGGGGTTTTGTTCCGTCTCGGCAAAAGTGATCAGGCCGAGTTTGCTCATTCCCCACCGACAGACCATATTCCAGATCAGCTCAGTAGCTTTCTCGGAATCGTTTCCTGCGCCGGTGGTGACGCCGTCTACACCGTTCAATATCTCTTCGCCAATCCGTCCGCCCATCATACTCGCGAGCATTGCATGAAGATATTTCTTGGAATACGAATGCTTGTCCTCGTCGGGGATACTCATCGTTACTCCGAGAGCTTGACCCCGTGGGATGATGCTGCAGCGATCAACCGGATCGCTACCAGGCGTGAGAAGCGCCACAATCGCATGCCCGCCTTCGTGATACGCGGTTTTTTCCTTTTCCCTGTCGCTCATGACCAGGCTTTTGCGT
>JBGQLC010000105.1:0-2470 GCA_041499885.1 Minisyncoccia bacterium | reverse complement strand
CAAATTAGAACCCGAAGCCGTGACCGGCAATTAATAGACAGAGGCCGTTGATAATCGGCTGAATAATTGCAAACCCCCAAAAGATGAAAATCAGGAGAATAGCCATTCCGTAACGCTCAAGAAAATAGACCAACCGCGCGCTACTCTCCGTTGACGGCAAAAGGGCAAATAGCACTTTTGAGCCATCAAGCGGTGGTATCGGCAGAAGGTTAAACACGCCGAGCACTATATTTAGATAAACTATTACGCTAAATAACGCCGCCAGCGGCAAAAGCGCGGTACTGCCATAGGCGAATATCAGCCGCAAAAGAATTCCGAAAACGACGGCAATGAAAAAATTGCTTAAGGGGCCGGCGGCGGCGATCTTCCCCGCTCCGCTTTTTGGGTTTTTGAGCATCATCGGATTGTAGGGCACTGGCTTCGCCCAACCGAAAAGAATTACCGGCATGCCGAAAAGCGCGGGGATGGAGAGGATGAGTGGCAAAATAATTGAGCCAAACGGGTCGATATGCTTTAACGGATTCAAAGTAAGCCGCCCGGCATTGCGCGCGGTCGGGTCGCCTAATTTTTCCGCGACAAAGCCGTGCGATATCTCGTGCAACATCACCGAGAAAATAAGCACGACGAGCTGGAAAAGAAAAATTACGGAATTTGGCATCGGTATTATTGTAGCCAACTTTTCCGACTTTGTCTTTGCCAAACACCAGAACTCATCATAGGATAAAGGGGTATTTGTGCCCGTAGCTCAACTGGATAGAGTACCTGGCTTCGAACCAGGGGGTTGCAGGTTCGAGTCCTGCCGGGCACACAAAAATATATACCAATGCCAAACAAAGAAAAATTTAAACCGAACGCGGAAGCGCCGAGCGAGATACCGAACGAAGCTTCGGCGTCTTCGGGATTCGACCCGGTGGAAGAGTTGGAAAAGATAAAGAAACTCCCCCGCGGAGAAAAGAAGGCGGCGGTGGAAGCATACAAAGAGAATCTCCTCCAACAACGCGAGGAACTGACCGGCATCGAGACAAACTTGATTCAGGTATTTTTGGAAAATCCGGACTTAGACGAGGCTTCGCTGCATGAACTTTTCGAAAAAGACGCGGCGCACGGACATCTTTCGCATACCCAAAAGGAAATTATAAACGATGTCATCCCGGAAGTGGTAGAAAGGCGAAAATTTATCCGCGATTTGAGGGCGCAATTTCCCGACGACCGCGACCTCTTTTTCCATTTATTCGGCTTCCAGCCAAAGAAAGATATTAAGATTTCGCTCGCGGCGCTTAGTCTGGAAGTTGAGATCAACGACATTAAAGATTCCGCCGCGATTACCCAGGGCGCGTTTTTGGAAAAACGCAAACCAACCAGAGAAGAAATCGAATACGCGCAATACGTCGGTGCCAAAGCATTGGCAACGACGCTTGTCGATGGGCCCGATCGCCTCGTGATAGTCATAAATCACTCCGCTGAAGCACGGAAGGCAATGGAGGAAGCTGATGACAAATCATTTTCGAACGAATCTATCGTGGCGCACGAAGAACAGCATATTTTAAATAATTTCTTCAATGCGACGCGGCTCAAAAAATATCTCGGAGAAAAAAATCTGGGTTCCGCGACCGAACTGCTCGAGCCTAAAAAGGAACTTGAATTGTACATGCATTTGTTCCGAAAATATTCCGCTGAATGGGATTATAAAAATGAAGCGCTCGCATATTATAAGATGGGCGCTCCTTTGGACCTGATAGCCAAAGAGGTCTTTGACCCTAAAGGCGGTGGCTATCCGGTCTGGGTCTATAAAAGATCGTTCTCAAAATTTATCGGCAAAGAGGCAAACCGAAAGGCATGGAAACCGTTTGTTAAAGAAGAATTTAAGGAGATTTTTGAGGCGGAGCTAAAGAATATTGAGTCGAACGCGATTGAGGCAATGAGAATGCTAGAGAGTACCGGTAAGTCTCGGGCGGAGATAATTTTGCTTTTGGCGAACGAACCTTTCTCGGGCTGGAAAAAATTCGCAGCACGGTATCTTGAAGGCGCGAGCAAGAAATCTACGAAATAAAAATAGAACCCCTTTACAGGGGTTCGTTTAATTTTCAGGCTTATATTCGATGCCGTTCTCTTCGGCGAACAATTGCATCTGATGACGAATGCGGAAACCAAGCTCGCCCTCGACATCGAAACAATCGTAGTCACATGCAAATCCGAACAACAGCTCGATAATTTTTCGCCGGCCATACAGGCTTGCCGCGAAATCATCGGCGTAAAACTCCTGCTCAAAATCTTGCCGCTGCAAAAAGGTTCCGTCGACAAAATCTTTGAAGTGGCCGTATTCGTGGGCCAATATCACCTGCAAAAATTTGTGCCGCGGGCTGACCATGAACTTCGGCAATAGGATGTAGGCGCGATCGACGAGGCGATGGTTAAAGCAGTATGCAGTTAGCGGAGAAAAATAGTAGCGGCCACGGCTGACATAAACTTT
>JBGQLC010000104.1:0-2495 GCA_041499885.1 Minisyncoccia bacterium | reverse complement strand
TTCGGCATGCCGGTCGAAATGGGAGAGATAAATATCGGGCCGAAAGTTACCCGTTACACATTAAAACCGGCCGAAGGCGTAAAGCTTTCGCGGATCACGGCGCTGCACCAGGACCTGGCGCTCGCGCTCGCGGCGCACCCCATCCGTATTGAAGCGCCGATACCCGGAAAATCTCTGGTTGGAATTGAGGTCCCGAACAAGGCGGCCGCGCTGGTTCGTCTCGGCAGCTTGATGGCCTACAAAGAGTTTACCGACACCGGCTATCTCGGATTCGCTTTAGGGCGGGACGTGACCGGCGAGCCGATCTTTGCCTCCATCGATAAAATGCCTCATCTGCTCATCGCCGGCTCAACCGGCAGCGGCAAATCGGTGATGATCCATTCGCTTATCCTCTCTCTGCTCTATAAAAATTCTCCGGAGACGTTAAAGCTTATCTTGATTGACCCGAAACGTGTTGAGCTTTCGGTTTACGAAGGCATCCCCCATCTGGTCGCGCCGGTAGTGACCGACAACAAAAAGGCGGCTGGCGTATTCCGCTGGGCGATAGCCGAGATGGACCGCCGCTACGACACATTGGTCAAAGCCGGCAGTAGAGATATTAAGAGCTACAACGGAGCGCACAAAGAAGAACCGATTCCCTATCTGGTAATAGTGGTGGACGAACTGGCGGACTTGATGACTTCCTACGGCCGCGAAGTTGAGGGCTCTATCGTGCGGCTGGCGCAGATGGCCCGCGCGACCGGAATTCATCTGGTGCTTTCCACCCAGCGTCCGTCTGTTGAGGTAATCACTGGCCTGATTAAGGCGAACATCACAAGCCGCATCGCTTTGCAGGTCGCGAGCCAAATCGATTCACGCACGATATTGGATACTGCCGGCGCGGAAAAACTTTTGGGTGGCGGAGACCTCTTGTTCGTGTCCTCCGAGCTCTCGAAGCCCAGGCGCATCCAGGGCGGCTATGTCCCCGAGGCCGAGATCAACAAAGTTGCCGACTTTATCCGCGAAAACAATCCTCTCTCAAACTACGAAGGCGTGGGCGAAATAAGTTTTCCCGCCCAGAGCGGACACGCTTCCGACACAGAAAACGGCGGCGCAAATTTTGACGAATATCTTGAAGACGGAGAAGATGAACTATATGATGAAGCGCTAAAAACGGTGGCAGCGGCTAAAAAAGCTTCGGCCTCGCTTCTGCAGCGGCGGCTCAAGGTCGGCTATGCCCGCGCGGCGCGATTGCTGGACATCATGGAAGAACGCGGCGTGATCGGCCCCGGAGAAGGTGCTAAGCCGCGCGAAGTGTTTATCGACAGCCAACCTCAATAATAAAATTATGACTCACGATTATTCCGACTTCGAAGCCCTCCTCGTCGACAAAATGAAAGAGCGAGGCCTCTCGATAAAGCAACTCTCTGAGCTCTCCGGCATTGCCTCGAAACATCTTGAAAATATGGCGAACGGCAATTACGACCAGCTTCCCCCGTCTCCTTATCTGCGCGGCTATCTGACCGCACTCGGGCAAATTCTCGATTTTGACGCGGACCATTGGTGGCATACTTTCCAGGTCATGGGTGTGCTGCGCAGTTCGGGCCAACACGACCAGATGCCCAAGAACAGGTTCGCGAAAAAATCGGGGAAGCTTTATGTCGGCCTCATCGCCACCGGGGTGCTCCTCGTAATTTACCTCGGCTTCCGCTTTTCTAATATTTTGGGCATGCCCACGCTCGCCATAACCACTCCCGGACAAGACGTGATAAGGGTGCTTAACAGCCCGCTCGTTTTCAGCGGAACGCTTAAAAACGGGAGCACGCTCACTATAAACGGAGAGATGATTCCAATTGGTGCCGACGGATCCTGGACAAAAGATGTCGCGCTCGACCCGGGACCTAATGCGATCCAAGTCGACGCAAAAAAATTTTTGGGAGGCGAAGTTAAGGTGGTCCGACAAATCTGGTATGAAGCGCCGCAAGGCGCAACCAGCACGCCGACTGCCATTCCTGGCCAATAAAAACCGGCTGCCATTGACAAATGGAGCAAACTATTTTACTTTGGCAGTAGTATGATTGAGAATACGGAGGTAATTCGTGGAGCGCAAGGTATTAATTTTAACCAATTCAGATGATGATCTGCACGTTAAGCCAGTTCAAGAAAGGCTTACAGCGCTAGGCAAAGATTTTTTTCGCTTTGACGTTGACCAACTTGGCTCGGGAAAATTAAAAATAGAATTTGCTTCGCACGAAAATCAGTTTTTTGTTGCGAAAACATCGGATAAAAAAACAACGTCGTCTGACATACAGAGTGTGTGGTATCGACGCCCAAACTATTTCAATTTTCCCATAGCTGATCCGGTACAGCGAGATTTTGCCGAAAAAATTATCTTCCGTGGTGGTCGAAAGCGCGGTGTGCGAATCGGTCGAACGGATCACGCCAAACTTGAATGGATTCACCCCAAGCTTCACTTCATAGCTCAGGCCGCGCTTCCAGGCTTCGCGGGCATATTC
>JBGQLC010000103.1:0-2518 GCA_041499885.1 Minisyncoccia bacterium | reverse complement strand
GCGTGGTGCTTTTGGTGCGTAATGTCCGCATGTACCATCTTATTGATGGGAGCTATAATATTAATTGGACGGCTTACGGCCTAATATTAATGAGAAAAACATCTTTTCATATATTGCGTGTCGGTGTGGCAATAACCTTTCTTTGGATAGGGGTTTTGATTTTTAAATCTCCCGAAGGCTGGGGTTCTATATTACAGCCTTGGGCGGCGGGATTGCTGCCGGTACCTCTTAAAACCGCAATGATTGGTACGGCGATTCTCGATTTGGCCATCGGTTTGTTTTTATTGATTGATTTCTGGGTCTGGCTGGCGGCGGCTGTCGGCTCGCTGCATTTAATTGTTGTGCTTACGGTTACCGGAATTACGGGAATAACTGTTCGTGATATCGGGCTTCTCACTGCCACTCTGGCTTTGATGATCGACGCCATACCGTTATGGTTATCGACTAAAATTACGTTTTGGAAACGGGCGGATACTGTTCAGTCCTCGTAAATATTTTATGCTTTTAGAATTTTACGGGCAGGAATGTCCGCATTGTCTCAAAATGGCACCGCTCATTGAACGGCTTGCGACAGAAGCGAGTATTGAAATAGAAAAATACGAGGTCTGGCACAGCGAAGAAAATATAAAGAAGATGCAGGAGCATGATACCGGCATGTGCGGTGGCGTACCGTTTTTTGTCAACACCGAAACCAAAAGTTTTATTTGTGGCGAAACATCGTATGAAGAATTAAAAAAATGGGCTGCGGGTGAAAAAACAATGTCTCCGCATTCCAAGGCACAGAAAGAAATAGATTACAGTAATATCATCGATGGTATTTACATCGGCACTAACCAATGTTGCCAGACCCATTTTGACGAAGAATTGAAAAATGCCGGGATAGATGCCGATATCTCGCTTGAGGAAAGTCGGGTCGACGCACCGTTCGGAGTCAGTTTTTATTTATGGTTGCCGACAAAAGACCAATCAGCGCCAACTGTAGAGCAGTTGGAATTCGGTGTTTCTGCTATTGAAAATTTGGTTGCCAAAAAAACGATGATTTATGTCCATTGTAAAAATGGGCATGGACGCGCGCCGACTCTTGTAGCCGCATACCTGATTAAAAAAGGGAAAACACTTGATGAGGCAATTGATTTTATTAAGTCTAAACGTCCGGCTGTACACCTCCAAGAAGTTCAGATGGAAGCGTTGAAAACCTTCGCTTCAAAAATAGGAAAATAAAAATGCCCCGTCCGCCAGTTGGCGGATGCGGGGCATTCGATTCATTAACGAGGTTTCAGCATCACCTTCCGGATCCGCTTCATGGCCAGATCCACTTCCTTCTTTGTGATCACCAGAGGTGGAGCGAACCGGATCGTCGTCTCATGTGTTTCCTTGACGATGACGCCGGCATCGATGAGCTGTTTCACAAAGCGAGGGGCGGTTCCGAACTCAGGCTTGATTTCTGCGCCGATCAGCAGACCTTTTCCCCGTATTTCTTTGATATACGGGGAATTCATCGCCTTCAGTTTGCGCATGAAATATTTGCCCATCTTCGCCGCTTTTTCGACAAGGTGCTCTTCGATAAGAACCGAGAGTGCCTCGTAGGCTACGGCGCAGACAAACGGATTTCCACCAAAGGTCGAACCGTGGTCGCCGGGCGTCATCACTTTCATGATGTCGTCGTTCGCGACAACAGCCGAAGCGCAGTATCCCCCGCCCAAGGCTTTGGCTAGGACATAGACATCCGGCACCACGCTTTCGTGGTCGCAACAGAACATCTTGCCCGTTCGTCCGAGACCGGTTTGTATCTCGTCCGCGATCATCAGTACGTTTTCCTGCTTGCAAAGTTCACGAACCGCGGAGAGATACTTGTATGGCGGAACAACGATTCCACCCTCTCCCTGAATGGGTTCGATGAGAACAGCCACCGTGTTCGGAGTAATCGCGTTCATAAGCGCAACTACGTCACCGTACGGGATCGTTTTGAATCCGGGTAAGAAAGGTCCGAATCCGTCGCGGTACTGCGACTCCGTGCTGAAGCTGACTATGCCAAGAGTGCGTCCGTGGAAATTGCGCTCGAAAGTGATGATCTCTCCGCGATTTTGCGGAACACCCTTCACCTTCTCGCCCCATTTGCGAGCGAGCTTCAATGCGGTCTCAACCGCTTCCGCTCCGCCGCTGGCCATCAGCACTTTGTCTTTCTTGCATAGCTTGGCCAGTTTTTCGTAGAACGGGCCGCTTTGGTCGTGCAAGAGACATCTCGGCAATGCGGTCAAAAGTTTGGCTTGATGCCGCGCAACTTTTACGATGCGCGGATGACAGTGGCCGTGATTTACCGCTGAATAGCAGCCAAGACAGTCGATGTAGCGCTTTCCTTTGATATCCCAGAGCGAGGCGCCCTTTCCCTTGACCATGACCACCGGGTATGGCCCGTAGTTGTGTGCCCCGTACTGCTCGTTCAGCTCAATGTGGTATTTTGCCAGTTTCTTCAAGTGCTTTTCTCCGAGTCGCATAACTGAACCTCCATTTGAAAATG
>JBGQLC010000102.1:0-2570 GCA_041499885.1 Minisyncoccia bacterium | reverse complement strand
TCAATAGGCCAATCCTGTCTTTAACCACCATTTTTATTTCCGATTTGGAAAATGCCGGTCGCAGGTGCAGCGACCCAGTTTTTTTGCGAAGGGCGTTTTTTATCCGTTCACGGGCGAGTGAGGTTTGTACGAACTCAAGCCAGTTTTCTGACGGCCGTTTGTTTTTTTGCGTTATTATTTCAACCATATCGCTGGAGTGCAGTTTGTAATCAAGCGGAACGAATTTGCCGTTAACTTTTGCCCCGACACAGGCATTGCCGATTTCGCTGTGGATCTGGTAGGCGAAATCCACCGGCGTGGCTCTGGAGGGCATGTCGATTACTTCACCGTGCGGCGTAATCGCGAAAATCCGGTCTCTGAAGAAATCTATTTTCATCGCGGCAAGAAATTCCTGTGGGTCAATATCAGCCCGCAGATATTTTTCCTGCCAGTTTTTTAATTGTTGTACCCAGCGTATTTCCTCGGTTAATTTCTGCGCCGAAAGCTTTTTTACCCCGCCTCGCGCTCCCCGTTCCTGTTCGTAAAGCCAATGGGCGGCAATTCCGTTTTCGTTTTCCTCGTGCATCTGTCCGGTCCTGATTTGCACCTCGATTATTTTTTGTTCCGGCCCGATTACGGTGGTGTGGATGCTGCGGTAGCTGTTCGGTTTGGGCATAGCGATGTAATCCTTGATCCTGCCCGGCAGGGGCGGCCAGATTTTGTGGACGGCGCCTAAAACCGCATAGCATTCCGAAACCGTATCAACGATTATGCGCAAAGCGACCAAGTCGTAAATTTTAGAAACATCCATGTCGTGGCGGAGCAATTTATGATAGAGGCTTGAATATCGCTTGGCGCGGAAATCGATTGCTATGGGTTTAAGATTGCTTTCTCGCAAAACAGCTTCAAGCGCCGGCGTTATCCGTTCAAGATATTGTTTGCGTGAATCGTATTCCTCGCTCACGTTAGCTTTCAGCCATTTGTCTTCCTGCGGATATAAATAAGGGAAAGCCAGGTCATGCAGTTCGCCGCTCAAGTTTTGCATTCCGAGCCGGTAGGCGAGCGGCGCGTAGATTTCGTCTGTTTCGAGTGCGATACGCTTCTGTTTGACCGGCGGCAAGGCGTGGAGCGTGCGCATATTGTGTAAACGGTCGGCGAGCTTTACGAAAATCACCCGCAGGTCCCGGCTTAAGGCTAGAATCATTTTGCGCAGATTCTCTACCTTTGCCTCGGTACCACGGTATTTAATTTTCCCGAGTTTCGTCACCCCGTCGACAATAAACGCGATTTCCTCGCCGAATTGTTTGCGGATATCCTCAATCGAAGTGGCGGTATCTTCCACGGTGTCATGGAGCAGGCCCGCAGCTACGGTTGACTCGTCGAGTCGCCACTCGTGGAGTATCTCTGAAGTTGCAAGCGCGTGCACAAAATATGGCTCGCCGGTTTTCCGCTTTTGTCCGCTGTGCGCGCGTTCGGCAAAATGGTATGCCCGGGCGATCAGGCTGTCTGGTTTCAATTTTGTGAGCTCTTTCACGGTCATATTTGCACTATAAGCCGAGGAGCCGAGGATTTCAATAAAAAGGCCCCGATAAATCGGGGCAGAGGATGTCTATTCGGATTCCAGCGCAGCTAGCATGCGCTGAGCTGTTTTCATGAAGTTTTTCAGATCGCGGTTGCGATCCGCTCGTTCAAGCTTTTGCATCTCTTGGTTGTGAAGCAGCGCGGCTCTTCCGTGGCCGTAGAGATCGTTTCTCTCATAATACGAAATAATTGAATTTCGAAGTCCCATCAGCAGGCCGCGAGAGTCCCGAATCGGGACGCCGTTCAATGAGATGCTCGAATTCTCATCTTGCGGACACAAAAGCCTTATGGTGAATTTTCCACCTTTTAATTCTAGTTTGGCGGTGTGCAATTGAAAAATAGAGACTTCTTCCCAACGAACCTTGTTTTTGTCGGTAAGGTAAACGAGCCGTACCAAAAGGTTGATGTAAGCCAACGTATCGCGCTTCATAATTTCTCCGTGTAATTCAAAAAGCTTTTTTTAGAGTATTCGTTCATGTATAAACTGTCAACGTAATAAAAAACGCCCCGATGAATCGGGGCGACGGCTTACGAGCCGGCTTCTGAATATTCTTGGCCTTTAGTCGTGAGTACTTCGTGCGACAGCGCGAGAAACTGTTTTAGCCTCGGACGCTCACGGTCAACCGCCGCGTTACCGCCACGTTTGAAGAAAGCGATGACGACACGAGACAGGCGCTGCAGGCCGAACTCATAGCTCCGATCTTGGGAGGTTAAAAAGGCTAGCGGAACCGTATTCACGAGTAAATTCATTTTTGCCCCATCGAAGGAGAAATAGAGCGGCACGTCGGCATCCTTCATCTTGAAGGTATAGAATCCTGGAGCAAATCTTTCCCACGGCAGTTGATTTTGTTCGGTCAAATCCGCCGCAGCGCGGAGAAATTCATGAACCTTATCGACTTCCGGCACAAGGCCTCCTTGAAAATTAACTAATTCAAATCAAGCACCATAAACACAATCTGTCAATTAATATTTTCTTGCTTTCAGCGTGCGCTTAGATTTTTTCGGCGGAT
>JBGQLC010000101.1:0-2640 GCA_041499885.1 Minisyncoccia bacterium | reverse complement strand
GCCCGACCTTGAAGCGGCGTTCCACGAGAGCCGCGAGCGTCTCCGTGTGTTGCGGCTTGACCTTTCGGCCGGAAAAGTGAAGAATGTGCGGGAAATACGGGCGCTTCGGAAAGATATCGCCCGGCTTCTGACCGAGATGCAGTCGAAAGGGAATGCGGCCGCGGGGACGGCGAAATAAAACAAGTCCATGAACGGAATACACGAAGGGAACAAAAGAAAATTAGTCGGGGTGGTCACCTCCGACCGCATGGACAAAACGCGGGTTGTTTCGGTCGCGCGGTTCAAGAAGCATCCCAAATACGTAAAATACTACAAAGTGACATCAACCTTTAAAGCCCATGACGAAGCGAACGAATATCACACGGGAGACAAGGTGGTGATAGAAGAGACGCGGCCGCTCTCGAAAGAAAAGCGATGGCGCATCATTTCAAAAATATAACTTAAGAACATGATACAAGAACGCTCCATATTAAAAGTTGCAGATAACTCCGGCGCGAAGATCGTCCGCTGTTTTCGCATTTTGGGGGGAAGCCACCATCACTACGCGGGCGTCGGCGACATTATCGTTGCATCTGTGCAGGTTGCCGAACCGCGGAAAGCGGTCAAAAAGAAAGACGTGGTGAAGGCGCTTGTCGTCCGGACGAAGAACGCGATGCGCCGGCGCGACGGTTCGTATGTGCGGTTCGACGAGAATGCGGTGATTTTGATTGATGCGAAAAAAGTTCCGGTCGCGACGCGCGTTTTTGGGCCGCTCCCGCGCGAACTGAAAGAAAAAGGCCACGAGAAGCTCATGACGATGGCGGAAGAAATAGTATAAGACCATGCATATCAAGAAAGGAGACAACGTGCAGATACTTTCTGGCAAGAACCGCGGAAAAACCGGTGCGGTCATTTCCGTTTTTCCGGACGCGGACCGGATCTCGGTCGAGGGTGTGAATATGTATAAGAAGCGCGCGCGGCCGAAACGGCAGGGAGAAAAAGGAGAGACGGTGCTTGTCGTCCGACCGCTTGCGGCGTCGAACGCGGCGCTCGTCTGCGGGAACTGCAAGAAGCCAACGCGGGTCGGGTTCCGGTACGACGGGACAATAAAGGTGCGGTACTGCAAGAAGTGCGAAGCCGCGACATAAGAGAGCCATGACAAAAGCATTACGACAATCACGCGAACGGAAGCATGTTTCGAACTTTTTAGAGAAGATCGTTATTAACGCTGGCGTCGGCCGGGCGAGCCAGCAGCCGAACTTTGAAGAGAAGGTCCTCACCCAGATCACACGTGATATCGCCTCCCTTTCCGGCCAGAAGCCGCAGGTGTGCCGGTCGCGGAAATCCATCGCGAGCTTTAAGGTGCGGGAGGGACAGATCATCGGGGTCAAGGTAACGCTCCGGCGGGCGAAAATGGTTGATTTTTTTGAGCGTCTCATTACAATAGTATTGCCTCGCGTCCGGGACTTTGCGGGAATCGCGGTATCGAATATCGACAAGAACGGCGTCTTGAATATCGGGTTTCGGGAACAGTTCGTTTTTCCGGAGATACATCCCGAGGAATCGCTTTTCACGTTCTCTTTGGGGTTAAACATCATTCCGAAAAAAAGGAACCGGGAGGAATCACTCGCACTGTACCGGGAGCTCGGCGTCCCGCTCAAAAAATAATATGGCAAAGACCTCTGTTATCGCACGTAGCAAAAAGAAGCCGAAATACAGCTCGCGGATCGTCCGCAGGTGTTTTCGGTGCGGGCGCCGGCGCGGGTATTTGCGCGAGTTCGACATGTGCCGGATCTGCTTTCGCGAGATGGCGACCAAAGGCGAGATTCCCGGAGTAAAAAAATCGTCATGGTAAGGAATTAATTTTCATTATGTATCAAGATCTCTTAGCGCGCATCAAAAACGCCCAGATGGCAAAAAAGGAGTTAGTACAGGCCCAGTTCTCGAAGTTCGATTTTGCGGTCGCGAAGATCCTCGGGGAATCGGGATATATTCAGGATGTCCAGAAGCGAAATATCGGCAAAAAGAGCTTTATTGAATTCAAGCTCCGGTATAAAAATAATCAGCCGGCGATGACGGACTTTCGTATTATGAGCAAGCCGAGCCGCCATCTCTATAAAGGGCAGAGCGAGCTCCGCTCCGTGCGGCAGGGATACGGGATCGCCGTCCTTTCAACGTCGTCCGGCGTGATGACTCAGAGCGAGGCGAGAAAGAAAAAGGTCGGCGGAGAATACCTCTTTGAGATCTGGTAAATGAGCTGTTAGCTGTTAGCCAGCTAAAACCTAAAAGCTAAAAGCTTATTATGTCACGATTAGCACGAAAACCAATTCCATTCGGCGACGGCGTCACCCTCACGCAGGATGGCGGTGAACTGCGGGTGCACGGGCCGAAGGGCGACACGCTCCTTTGGGTGCTTCCGTTCGTCCGGATAGATATTTCTACCGGGAGCGTTTCGGTACAGAAAGAAGAAAGCCATAAGCAGGGCCGCGCGAACACCGGCACCATGTGGTCCCTCATCCGGAATGCGATAGAAGGAGTGTCAAAAGGATTCATAAAAATATTGGAGATCGAAGGGGTCGGGTATCGCGCCGCTCTTGAGGGAAGCACGCTCGTGGTATCCTTGGGGTACGTGCATCCCGTCCGGTTCCCCATCCCGCCGGG
>JBGQLC010000100.1:0-2671 GCA_041499885.1 Minisyncoccia bacterium | reverse complement strand
TTTGGAAACGACTGCAACACGCCAAAAAAACACAAAACCGACAAAAAAAGCAACAATAATAAAAAGGGCTGCAATATAATCCGACAAACTATGAGGTTTTAATTGATTGTTCATAATTTTTCTTCAGTATCATTACACCGAATACAGAAGCTAATAAAAAGGTTATTGCGGTAGCGGCAATTTTCCACATAGGAAGTTGTATAAAATACTTGAATGAAAAAATTTCTGAAACTGCTACTATCGCTCCAAAGAACATTGGAAAAAAATCACTAACATTTTTGCATGGTAAATACGGAGTTTCGGCGAGACAAATAGAAGCAAAATAGCCGAACACGGAAGGAAGTATAAACGCAGCGAAAAACGTCATCGAAATCATAGCAATAAAGACGATAGAGGTTTTGGTAACGCCCTGCTCCCTCATTAAAGTCCATACGCCTTGTGATTCCATTGTTGCAAAGATATTATAAAAACAATGGCCTGTAAAGCGGTGAACTCTAAGCATGGATGGTCTCAAGCCGCCTAATCCCATCACTGATTTCTGTCCAGTTCACGGTTCTAAACACATCCAATAAGGCACCCAGTATCAGGGAGAATAAAAAAGGACTTGACAAAACATAATGTATATGTTATCCTTTTTGTAGTTAATTGTGAGGATTGTCCTTACGATTTTTCAAAAACGGACAAAAAGGAGTTCTGAAATGAAGACCCGGATGGTTCTGGTCACGGTTCTCTCGGTTCTGCTCGCAATCGTTTCTGTCTCGGCGCTGTCGGCTCAGAACACAGCTTCTGCTGATTCCGCTCCGGCATGCACAGCCAACTTCACCGAGGACGGAAATTTCTGGACAGGGAAGACGTTCAAGAGCTTTCAGGAGTTCCCGAAGCTCGACAGAGACAAGGCATTCACGAGCGTGGCGCAGCAGGTCGCGGCGGATGGCTGGCAGGGGTTGAACGCGCAGAAGGACATTGGTGTCATCACTGCGGTTCAGACCGTCAATCATGGCCGCGGAAAGCAGGCTCCTCTCAATGTCGTTTTCAGAGCGCTTGAAAACGGCGGCATCCGCATCGAGGTGGTCTTCGTCACTTCGAGCGGCCTGAAGGTCGACACGAAGGACATGCAGGACGAATTCTGCAAACTGCTCGGAGCTGCCACAAAGTAGCTCTTTCCGGAATCGTGCGGATTCCTAAAAACCACGCAACCCGCACCCATGTAAAACGCATAGGTGCTTTTTTATTTGAAAATTATCCGTACCTATGCCGCAACCTATGTATGGGTGGCTTGATATAAGCGCTAGAGAGAATTCAGCTTCTCTCGCGTAAGCGGACCTACAAAACCGGTATCGGATACGCCGTATTTTTTCTGAAAAAGCTTCACGCCTTGAGCGGTTAAGGAGAAGAAATTTCCGGTGACAGGGCCATTATAGAACCCTTTTGCCGTGAGCGTTTGTTGTAATCGAGTAACATCCGGGTCGGCGAGCAGTCCGTAGTAAAGATTTCGGGTAAAGGTTGGCGCAGCAGAAGAGCCTTGTTGCCTTGCTTGTTCTTGGAGTGCCTGGAGAGTTGCCAACAATACGTTTATCTGAGCCTGTAGGTTAGCGTTCGTGCCCGATGGTGCCGGGGTTGGTATAGGCGTTGGTGTCAGAGCTTGCGCCATTGTTCCATTCACCACCAGATCAATAGAGGCAGACTGTGAACCGGCGGCATTGGTTGCGGTATAAGTTATGCGATACGTGTGGTCGGCTTCGCAAGCAGGTATGGCCGCGGCCTTAGAACCACTCGCGCTGTTTCCTGTCGGCCAAGGATTCGGGCCAGCGCCCAAACCACACTGCGGTGAGTCGCTGGTATAACTTCCGTTCCAGCCTGTGCCACCGGAAGAATTCCAGACATAGTTTATCGGGTCGCCGATGTTTAGTGTGAGCTTGGTGAGGCCGTTCGCGGTGAAGGTGGCGGTGGGCAGTTGCGGCGGGGATAAAGAATCGGAAACCGGAACGCTTACAAAGCTCACCGTGTATGGCACATTGGGTATCCCGACTGAGGTTGAAGTTACAATTGGGTGTTCGCTATATAGGCCGATAATTGTGTTGCCGGATGTGATTTTTCTATTGCCGCCGATAGCGTAGAATACGCCGGGATATTGCTCGCCCTGAGTAACAAGATGCCAAGTACCACCATTGTTATAGCTCACAATAACCGTCAGACGGTTGTCGTTGGAGTGAGTCACGAAATATAACGGGGATTGCGCGGCGGAGGCTTGGCTTGTGTCGGGAAGTGCCGCAAAAAAACCGTCGGGATTTAAAATAGTAACGCCATCAACTATCCATGGGCTAGGGTAGATATCAGTCCGCGCTCCGGTCGCAAGGTCAATGCTGATGTAATGCATTTTTTTAATATTGGCCGTGATATCGGGAGGGCTTATGCTTGTGTACACAAAATGAATTTTTCCGCCATGGACGATCATATTAGCGAGCCAAGGAGACCAGTCGGTTTCGGCGGGGAGCGATATCATGTCAGTCGGGCCGGAATTATCGGCGACAATCTGCGTAGCTGTTGTCGGTAGTGATGCCGGTGCCGGAGCAGGCGTCGAATTTGCGTTCGCATTCACCACCAGATCAATAGAGGCAGACTGTGAACCGGCGGCATTGGTTGCGGTATAAGTTATGCGATACGTGTGGTC
>JBGQLC010000099.1:0-2707 GCA_041499885.1 Minisyncoccia bacterium | reverse complement strand
GGATAAATTTTTGCCCGCCAAAGTGTTTCGTCTACGATTATATTGCCTATCCCGGCGAGAATATCTTGGCGGAGCAGAAGCGGCTTTATCATCCCGCGATGCCCGTGGAGCTGCCGCAGAAAAGTTTTTAAGTCGATTTTCCGGACATCGGGCCCCAAGCGCGAGAAATAGCTGGCGTGAAGAACGGCATCTGGGGTGCCGTACCAAATGAGCCCGAATTTTCTAGGGTCGTTGAAGTGTAGGGCAAGTGGCGGTGAAAACCGGATATAGACATGTGTGTGCTTTCCGCGAGCCTCATCCCGGCCTTTGACCATAAGCCGGCCGCTCATGCGCTGATGGAAAACCAAAAGACGCTCGATGGCACTGCCCGATTTTTTGTCGCGCGATAAATGCAGAAAAATCGCCTTGCCGTGACGCGATATTTTTTTAACGTAGCGGCCGGAAATATCTGCGGCGATAGCTTTGGCCGATGGAGCAACGCGTATTGCCCGTGGCCAGTCACAATCAAAAGAGATTATTTTTCGGCCGATGAGCGGCTTAAGATTTCTTGCGGTAATTTCCGCTTCTGGAAGTTCAGGCATGAGGACATCCTAATACAATTCTTGCGCGTCGCAAATTGTTTGCGGCGGTTGCGAGAAAAGTGTAAATTGTAAGCAGCGCATTTAGTCGGAGGTCAAATTGAAATACACTGGCACATTGCAGACATGGTTTGAAACAGGATTAGAAGGGCTGGAGTGGGTTTTGGACATTGATGAAGAGTTCAAGGGTAAGAGTGATAAAAATCTCGTTTACGATGACTTCACCCTTATAGACGATGGTGACCACCTGACAATTTACGGGGAAAACGGAGAGACTGTGTTTGCGGGTGAAATTGTGAAGGACCGAAAAGAAGGCTGGAGGCCATATCCTGGCAATCCCGAATTCGGCCAACCGACCGCATTGGGATATTGGATCCATTGGACGCAGCAGGGCTGGAAAGCAGATGACTGGGCGCGATTGTTTTTCAGCAAAACGCCACTTCGCGCAGAACTCACCAAGCGCGAAAAGATAGTTTGAAATTGCTAGCCGACACGTTGTGTCGGCTTTTTTATTCGGATTTTTTCCAGACAAAAAGCGTGATACTCGCGAACAAAACGAACAGAGCTGACAACCATGCTCCGGCAATTTGCGCGGTGAGCCAGTCTACTCGTTTTTCAACTTCCCAAAGAGAGCGGCCAGCCATTACGAATCCTGGATTTTTACCGCCGTAACCCACTATAACGATTGCGCTTCTGACGCCTGTTTCCGGTTGCCAAGTTACGCGGTCTTCGCCGTGCGCCCGGACAAAGTCAAAAATGCCGACTGGCAAAGAAGGCAACTGCCCATTTAATTTTCCCGACCCGGCCACGGGCTTGCCGCTTCCGTCAAACACAACAACATACGGCGCAAGGCTTTGCTCAATCGGGACGGATATATTTTGTCCCAAAACTATTTGCGGCACCCCGCCGGCCTCAAGAAGGCGCGCCGCATCTTCGGCTATTTGTATTTGCGGGTCATTCGCTCCTTGCCTAATTGCTTGCTGGACTGATACATATACGAGGCCGCACAAAATCGTTAAAATAATTGCGCCTAAAAACCAATAACCGGCGATTAAAAGAAACTTTTTATTTTTTATCGGCATGAATAAATTATACTCCAACTAAACTATTTTGAATCATCGGAATAAATCTGATATGCTTATAAAAATGAATTTAGCATATTTTTCAGACGAAGAACTTGTGGCGGATTACCTAAAAGGGGATGAGGCGGCGTTGGAGATTCTCGTTAAGCGGTATCTGCCGGCAATATACGGATTTTCAAGGCGATATGTGGGTGATAGAGAAAAAGCGGCTGACATCGCGCAGGAGACCTTTGTGAAGGTTTGGCGCAATTTAAAAAAATTTGATACGAACCGGGCATTTAAACCGTGGATTTTTGCTATCGCAAAAAATACAGCGCTTGATTGGCTGAAGAGACGGGAAGATGTTCCGTTCTCGTCTTTTGATATCGAAGAGACTAAAGAAATCGACAGCTTGGGTGCGGATTTTTCTTTCCCTAAGGGATTGGCGGATAGTATCGACCGGAAGAGGTTCGTGGAGAAAACGAAAATCGCTCTACAAAAATTACCGAAGAATTATCATGCTGTTTTTGAAATGCGCAATCAGGACCAGCTTACTTTTAAAGAGATCGCGGCCATTCTCAAAGAGCCTCTTAACACAGTAAAGAGCCGTTATCGCCGTGCAGTCCAGGCGATTCGGCGGCAACTGTCCGAGCAGGCCTTATTAGAGTAGTTTGCACCTTAAGTGGCCTTGCGGTCGTAGTATATTGGTGAAGCATTTTGAGGCTAAAAACGCGGGGAACAACAAAACAAGGGAGGAAAACCCCCCACGCTATCTTTTTGAGCGCATAATGGATCGAATTTGGTCCGAGAAGAGGTTGACCGCTTCGCGGCGCAAGGTAGTATATTTTTCAATCGCACTTGGCACGTCGTTGGTCGCATTTTTGGGAGCATGCGTAGCGTTACAGAATGCTTTGTTTCAGTCGGAACTTTTTAAAGCGCTCTCGCTTATTTTTTACGATCCTGGGGCGGTTGTTTCAAGCTGGCGCGACTTCGGATATTTTGTTTTGGAATCATTGCCGGCCATATCGCTCATCGGATTGCTGGCCGCACTTTTTGTTTTGCTGGTGT
>JBGQLC010000098.1:0-2750 GCA_041499885.1 Minisyncoccia bacterium | reverse complement strand
GGGACAATTGGCGTACATTTTATTGAAGGCCTTTTCCTTTATTTGCGCTACGACCAACAGTTTCTTTTGGAATAAGTTTTGGACCTTTGAATTCAAGGCCGGAAACGCGGTTCAGCAGGCGGTAAAATTCTATATTATCGCCGGCGTAGGGTTGGCGATAGATACCGTTATCGCCACATTTGTTTACAGTTACGGCCTCGGACATATCGGGGGGATAACTCAAAACCTCTGGGCGAATATCGGCGCCTTGGCCGGCATAGGCGGGGCATTCATCTGGAACTTTTTAGGCTATAAGTACGTCGTGTTTAAAAAGTCTGCCGAAGCGGCTTAGGGCTTGCATTATTCCTGAGTTTCTGGTATACTGTCTGCGAATGAGTGTAGATATGCCCTAACGACGACGTCTATTAAGGCATGTTTCATCCAGTCTGTTTGGCCAGCCCCGCAAGGGGCTGGTTTTGTTTTAATACAGCATCTACAATATATAGTGGAATGGTCGGCAAGACTTATTGTGGCCTGCTTACAGGGCTGCAAACGAGCACTCATTCATAACAAACAGAATTGGAGGTCACCCTTGCAGCCCTCGCAAGCAGTGGCACATGAATGTTGCCATGACCGTTCCGCAGAGCATCAGATTCTGATTTTCTGCGGAGCGGAATTATCTCATGGTTTTTGAAGAAAACAAATCATTAAAAGAACTGGCCAATTACCGCATCGGCGGGCCTGCCAGATATTTTTTTGAAGCGCATAGCGCCGCGGAGCTTAAATTAGCTGTGAAGGAAGCCAAAAGGCGCAACCTGCCGATTTTTATTTTAGGGGGAGGAACAAACCTTCTTATAAGTGACAGCGGGTTTAATGGTTTGGTTTTGCGCCCGGCGATTTCTTTCTTGCGCCGGCGGGGGATATCACTTGAGGCCGGGGCCGGAGTATCTATGGCGGAGTTGCTTGAGTTCAATGTGGCGGAGGCGCTTTCGGGATTAGAATGGGCCGGTGGCTTGCCCGGAACATTAGGCGGAGCTATCCGCGGCAACGCCGGAGCATTCGGTGGGGAGATTAAAGATAATATTTCTTCAGTACGCGCGCTTGACCTCCGGACGCTTAAGATGAAAGAGTATCCGTTGGCGAAATGCGGATTTAATTATCGTTCCAGTATTTTCAAAAAACATGACGGCCAGGAGATCATTCTCTCTGCCAAATTTAGCCTAAACAGAGGAGATCCAAAAGAGATAAAAAAGGCGGTCGACGAGAAAATTGCGTATCGTGTGGCTCGCCATCCGATGGACTACCCGAACGTAGGCAGCATCTTCAAAAATGTCCCGCTTGAACGCATTCCAAAAAAATTGCGAGAGCAATTCGCCGATGTCGTAAAACATGATCCGATTCCGGTTGTGCCGACCGCGCGCCTTATCACCAAAGCCGGCCTCAAAGGATTAAGTTATGGTGGCGCGATGATTTCGCCGAAGCACGCCAATTTCATCGTGAACGTTTGCGACGCGCAAGCAGCAGATGTTCGCGCGTTGATCGCGCTTGTGAAGAATGAAGTTAAGAAAAAATTTGATGTTGATTTGGAAGAAGAAATCAGATATGTGTGATTTCTTAAAATTTTCTAAAAAAATTTTTTGCGTTAGCCCTCGCTAAAGAAATTCGATAGTAAAGTTATCCACAGATTTTCTCTTTTTATGTCAACATAAGCTGTTATAATGAATACAGAAAGTTTTTTGATAACCAAACAATTAATTTTTTAGTCATAGACGGAGCAAGCGCAACGCGCAGCTCTGTGTATCGTTGAGGTGGTCGCAAACTCAACATAAAAACCAAACTCATATTTGCAATGGCAAAAAAAAGAAAAGCCGCTAAGAAAGTAAAGAAAGCGAAGAAAGGCGGTAAAAAGCGCCGCAGTTAAGCTTTCCGAATCCCGCCGAGTCTACGGACCGGCGGGATTTTTGTTATTAAATATTGCCTAAACCGATGTCCGGCGGTACAATAGAGACATGAAATTACACCTTGCCGGCAAAGGCCTGGAGATAACCCCGAGCCTTGAAAAGTATGCCGAAGAGAAACTCGGCTCGCTACAAAAGTTCGTACAAAAATTCGATATTGAAGGAGCGGTCGAGCTTAATGTACGGCTTAATCTGACCACTCGGCATCATCAAAAAGGGGATATTTACGGAATTATCGCCGATTTGAAGTTACCCAAGAAAATTTTGCGCGCGGAAGATGAGGCGGAAGATATGCATTCCGCAATTGATATCGCCCGCAATAAACTTCTCGCCGAGATAGAGAAATACAGGACTCAGCACGAGTTCGCCTAATTTACGACTGATGCTCGGATTCCTAAAAAAAATTTTCTCCTCGCGGAATATCGAGGAGTTCTCGAATATCGTCAATGAAATAAACGCGCTTGAAGACAGCGTGCGGACTTTGAGCGACGATGCGCTAAAAGCCGAGAGCTTAAAGTTACGTGACGAAATACACGCCGCCGGCGCGCCGGATTTATTTTTGCCGCGCGCATTCGCATTGGTGCGCGAGGCCGCACGGCGCACGCTGAATCAGCGGCCATTCGATGTGCAGCTTCTGGGCGGGATTGTTCTCTACCGTGGCGCGGTTGCCGAGATGGCGACCGGCGAAGGCAAAACATTGGCTGCCGTTGCTCCGGCCTATCTTAACGCGCTTTCGGGCAAAGGAATGCATGTGGTGACGGTCAACGAATATCTGGCCCGCCGCGACGCGGTTTGGATGGGCCAGATCTATCG
>JBGQLC010000097.1:0-2768 GCA_041499885.1 Minisyncoccia bacterium | reverse complement strand
GCTGAAACTTAAAGAAATCGCTTACGTCCACGCCGAGGGTTATGCCGCCGGAGAAATGAAACACGGGCCCATCGCGCTTATTGATAAAAATTTTCCGACAATTGCCATCGTGCCGCAGGATTCGGTATATGAAAAAATGACCTCGAATATCAGCGAAATTAAAGCACGGGGAGGGAAAGTCATCGCCATCGCCACGGAAGGCGACATGGAAATAAAAAAAGTTGTAGACGACGTGCTGTATATCCCGAAAACACTGGAGATGCTTTCGCCGATACTTTCGGTAATGCCCGCGCAGCTTTTTGCCTATTATTTCGGCGTGCAAAAAGGATACGACGTGGATAAACCGCGAAACTTAGCCAAATCGGTGACGGTAGAGTAAGATAAAAACAATGGAACATTCAACAATCCAAAAAACTTCGCCCAAAGACGTTTTCTTACATCTTTTGTCGATTGTTACGCTCTATACCAGTGCTACAGAATTTTTGGTGCTGCTTTTCCAGTACATCAACCTAGCTTTCCCAGATGTGCTTGAAATAGGTTATCGCGATTCTGCGATGGGTCTGATCCGGTGGGCTATCGCTACGCTCATCGTCGTTTTCCCGGTTTACCTTCTGACTAGCCGCCATCTTTTGAAAGTTTATGAAAAGGAACCGGCAAAACGCAACCTGCGTATCAGGAAATGGCTTATCTACTTTACATTGTTTACTGCCGCCCTAATCGTCATCGGCGACCTGGTAACCCTTATCAATAGTTTTCTACAGGGCGACCTGACTCTGCGTTTCGTGCTTAAAGTATTTTCGGTATTCTTCGTCGCCGGTAGTGTTTTCACTTACTACTTTTGGGATATCAAAAAACACCAAACGGAATAATGAGGTATTTTATTTACGCGGTCATAGCAATTGTGGGGATTGCGGTAATCGCAGGATTTTTTGTGGCTGGTTCGCCGCAAGAACAGCGCATGCAGCGATTTGACCAACAGCGTGTGAACGATTTGCAATCGCTTCAATACAACATCATTTATTATTGGCAAGCGAAACAAAAATTGCCGGTGGCGCTCGCTGACTTGAACGATTCTACGCGAGGAGTCATCGTGCCGAAAGATCCTGAAAACGCTGCAGATTATGAATATGTCGCGAAAGGTTCGCTCGCATTTTCACTGTGCTCTACGTTTGATGCGACAAACGCTGCAATGGGATTATATCCTCCGTCCGCACCGATGCCCGTTTCTGCCCCTATCAAAACGGCGCCATCGGGGTATCCCGCCGCACAAGATGTATGGTCTCATGCCGCAGGTCATGTGTGTTTTGACCGGACAATTGATACGGATTTCTATAAACCGCTGAAGCTCGCACCATAGGCCAAAGCTTGATTTTTCCTTTGAAGTGGGTTATTATATAAAACGTTCCGCGAAAGGCGGAGTCTTTTTTTGACTACAATGGCAAAACAACTGCGCAACATAGCTATAATCGCTCACGTAGACCACGGCAAAACCACGCTCGTGGACGCGTTGTTAAAGCAAACGGTCGGCTTTAAGTTAAAAAGCGGCGCCGATAGCAATTTGATCATGGACTCAAACGAACTCGAAAGAGAGCGGGGGATTACAATTTTTTCAAAAAACGCCGCGGTCATTTATAAAGACATAAAAATAAACATCGTTGACACTCCCGGCCATGCTGATTTTGGCGGAGAAGTTGAGCGGATAATGCGCATGGTGGACGGCGCGCTTTTATTGATTGACGCGAAAGAAGGGCCGATGCCGCAGACAAAATTTGTCTTAAAGAAAGCGGTTGAGGCCGGCCATAAGATCATTGTTGTCATCAACAAAATAGATAAGCCGGGTGCGCGCTCCGATTGGGCAGTTGAGCGAACATTCGACTTGTTTATAGACCTTGGCGCCTCTGACGAGCAGGCCGACTTCCCGATAATTTATGCGTCCGGCCTTGAGGGAAAGGCGGGGCTGGAAAGCGATCTCTCCAAAATGACGGACGTGCAGCCTCTTTTTGAAGCGATAATAAATACCATTCCCGCGCCTAAAATAGAAGTTGATAAACCGATGCAGATGCTTACCGTAAATCTCACCTATGACAATTACAAAGGAAAGATTGCCATCGGCCGACTTTATTCCGGGACGCTGAAAAAAGGCGAAACTGTTGTGCATATAAACCGCGCCGGTGAAGCTAAAAAGGCTGTACTTGCAAATGTGATGACTTTTGATGGCTTGAGCCGCGTTGACGTCGATGTCGCCGAAGCAGGAGATATCGTTGCCGTTGCCGGTATCCCGGATATTTCAATCGGTGAAACTATAGCCGACAAAGACAACCCGGTTGCTTTGCCGACTATTAAAATTGAGGAACCGACCGTGAAAATGAATTTCTCGATAAACACGTCGCCATTTTGTGGGCGGGAAGGAAAACTCATCACCTCACGCAACATTCAAGAGCGCTTGATGCGCGAAATCGAAACTGACGTTGCTCTGCGCGTAGAAGAAACCGGTACTTTTGACACATGGATCGTCTCGGGGCGAGGCGAATTACACTTGGCTATTTTAATAGAAAAAATGCGCCGCGAAGGATACGAATTCCAGGTTTCGAAGCCACAGGTAATTTTTCATGAGAAAGACGGCGCAAAAACCGAGCCGATCGAGCGACTTTCGGTTGAAGTGCCGGAAGTTTCAACCGGCGTGGTAATCGAGGGTTTGGGAAAACGGAAGGGAATAATGGTGGACATGCGGGTGGATGGCGGTACGGCATATTTGGAATTTTTGGTTC
>JBGQLC010000096.1:0-2819 GCA_041499885.1 Minisyncoccia bacterium | reverse complement strand
GTCCCGCCAGTCAAAACATCTATACCGCCACCAGTAAGTCCGCTTACCGCAAAACAAAACCTTCCCGCTCAGGAGCTGCCGGTAAAATCCGCTGCTCCGAACGTTCAACCCGCACACCCGCCGTCTCCCGTCCGTCCGACCTTCTCATTTCCAACGGTTAGTCAGCCAATCGGACCACAATCTACTGAAAAGCCTAAGGAAGGAGAAACTAAATCTTCCCCAAATCCCGAGCCAACCAAAGACAAAGAACCGCCAAGCATGCTCGATCTCGGGTCGCTCAAAAAATTGTAAGGAGGTACAATAAAATTGAGGGTGGCTGCAGCCGGCGTATGTTTGATGCGCCATTATTCGTATGCAATTCCAAGTTCCACAATTTATCGAAGCGGAAGACAAGATAGTCGGCCCACTGTCGCTTAGGCAATTCCTGTATGTCGCCGCCGCTTCTGGCCTGGTTTTTTTACTATACTTCACCGTGCAAACCTGGCTTTGGCTCATCCTTTCGCTTTTTGTGTTAAGCCTTGGCATAGCCATGGCATTTGTGCAGATTAACGGACGACCACTAACCGCGGTTATCGCTTCGGCAACAAAATTTTATTGGCACCCGCAAAGCTATGTCTGGCAACCAGAAAATCCTACATTGCCGAAGACGGAAGCGGCACTACGGGATGTTGCTGGAGGATTTTCACTCGAAAAAATAGTCCGCGGCATTTCACTAAAAAGCGCCTGGCGATACGTGCAAACCGGCAGCAAGGCAAAAGAGGAGGTCGCGGAACGAAAGCAGTCGCCGCTCAATGAGCGTTACGAAGTATTCCGCGCATTGCGGGGAGAGCGGCAAGCGGCTCGCCGGATTGATTATAGATAAAACCTAGACTCGATTATAGGTTATAATTAAACCGTTATCTGAATAAATGCCCAAAAATTTTGCAAATACCCAAGACTTGGTCGACCTCGAAGCGGTCCGCGAAAACACCGTGGTTTTAAAAAGCGGCGGCTTGCGGCAGGTGCTGATGGTTTCCGGAGTTAATTTTTCGTTGAAATCGGAAGAGGAACAGAATCTTATAACCTCCGCGTATCAAAATTTCTTAAATAGCATTGATTTCCCGATTCAAGTTCTGATCCACTCCCGCAAAATAAATATTCAACGCTACTTAGACGACCTCGAACGGCGCAAACAGGAAGAGCCGGCGGCATTGCTACAAAATCAAATCGGCGAATATCGAGAATTTATCCGCCAGTTTGTCGAAGAAAATGCGATTATGGAAAAAACATTCATGGCGGTTGTCCCGTGGCAACCGGTCAGCCTTACCGCCAAAGGAGGAATTTTGGACAGCATTCCGTTTTTCGGGAAAAAGGGGGCTGAGGCCGAAAAAAAACAAGCGGCGGAAGGGGAAGCCGACTTCCAGCAAAACCTGGTTCAACTCAGCCAGCGAACCAATCAAGTCGTCGAAGGCCTCTCCGCGATCGGCCTTGAATCAGTGCTCTTGAATGATGAGCAGCTCATAGAGCTCTTCTATAACTTTTATAATCCGGAAACGGTCGAGAAAGAAAACCTACCGATGGAAAAAAACTAGCTATGCCCGAAGGAAATTTTAAAAACGTTAAAAAAATAATTTCGCCTGCTGGATTGGAAGTAAATTCGAATTACCTTAAAATAGGCGACAAATTCGTAAAAACTTTCTTTATTTTCTCCTATCCGCGCTACCTCTCAACCGGCTGGTTTGAACCGTTAATCAACTTGCCCAATCTTTTTGATATCTCCATATTCATAAATCCGGTCGACACCGGAACGGCGATGAAAAAATTGCGAAAAAAAGCAGCGGAGCTTGAGTCGCAAATCAGCGATCAGCAACAAAAGGGTCTGGTGCGCGATCCGATGCTCGAAACGGCCCTCCAGGACGTTGAGAATCTGCGCGACACGCTGCAACAAGCTCAGGAGAAAATGTTCTCCACCGCTGTTTATATCGCGCTTTATGCCGATACGCTTAATGACCTGGCTAAATTGGAAAGCAAACTGACCTCGCTAATGGAAGCGAAGCTTATCTATGTTAAGCCGGCCTTATTCATGCAACTGCAGGGACTGCTTTCAATATTGCCCCTCGATGACGACCAGATCGAGGTCGCAACACCGATGAATTCCGGGCCGATTTCTTCGTTTTTTCCGTTTGTCTCCGAAGACCTTACCTCCGACCAGGGAATCATGTATGGCATAAACCGCCACAACAATAGTTTGGTTATTTTCGACCGCTTCTCTCTAGAAAACGCAAACCAGGTTGTGTTCGCGAAATCCGGCGGAGGAAAAAGTTACGCGACCAAACTCGACATAATCCGTTCGCTGATGATGGGCATCGACATACTGGTCATTGACCCGGAAAACGAATATGAGCGCCTGGCAAACGCGTTCGGCGGCAGTTTCTTTAATATCTCGCTGACATCCAAAGAGCACATCAATCCTTTTGATATTCCGACGATACCCGAAGGCGAGGAAGCGGCGGACGTGCTTCGTTCGCACATCGTTAATATCGCCGGGTTATTAAAACTTATGCTCGGGAAAATCAGTCCCGAAGAAGACGCTATTCTCGACCGCGCGATAACCGAGACATACGCTTCGCGCGAAATTATTCCGGGTGAAGATTTTTCGCAAGCCAAACCCCCGCTTTTAGAAGACCTCGAAACAGTTTTACGCAATTTGGAAGGCGGCCGGCCGATGGCTGAGCGGCTATATAAATTTACCAAGGGGAGCTTTGCCGGCTTTATTAATCAAGCGACGAACATCGACGTCAACAACCGCCTGATTATTTTTTCCATCCGCGACCTTGAAG
>JBGQLC010000095.1:0-2820 GCA_041499885.1 Minisyncoccia bacterium | reverse complement strand
TTGACCTGCGCAACAACCCCGGTGGGTACTTGGACGTAGCGGTGGACCTTGGGGGATGGTTTTTAAAGAAAGGGTCTCTAATAGTCAGTGAGGAGGGTCGCGATGGCAACAAACAGGAAATGCGTGCCAGCGGAAACGAAGTTTTGGCAGACATTCCGGTTGTGGTATTAGTAAATAGCGGGTCTGCTTCAGCTTCTGAAATATTGGCCGGCGCGCTTAAAGACGACAGACAAGCTCCCTTGGTCGGTGAAAAAACTTTCGGCAAAGGGACGGTACAAGAACTTGAAAATCTCAGTGACGGATCATCGATGAAACTGACTATTGCCCATTGGGTTTTGCCTTCTGGGCACATTCTTGATCACGACGGCATCAATCCGGACTATGTCGTAAAAATCAGTGATGACGATATAAAAAACAAACGCGATCCGCAGCTCGATAAGGCGCTTGAGATCATAAAAACATTAATTAAATAAAAAATGAAAGTAATTTTATTACAGGACGTTAAAAATATAGGAAAAAAATTTGACGTTAAAGAAGTCTCTGACGGATACGTCCGTAATTTTCTCATACCAAAAGGCTGGGTAAAAGCTGCGACCGCAGAAGAACTCTCCGCGCTTGAACGGCAGAAAAAACTCGACGCCGATAAAGATACTGAAACAAAACACAAACTCTCACTTATCGCCCGCGAGCTGGACGGCAAAAAAATTGAGTTCGCGGTCAAAACCGATGAAACCGGTGCAGTCTTTGGCTCGGTTACGAAAGAAGCGATATTAAAAGCTTTACGCGAACATAATTTTCCTCACGAAGCACATGTAAGTATAGATTTGGAACACCCGATAAAAACGCTCGGTGAAACGAGCGTGAAAGTAGAATTCGCGAAGGGGATTGATGCGAAGATTATTGTGCTACTACAGCCACAAAAGTAGCTTTGCGGCGGGAGCCGTCAAAACGAACTTTGCTTTTCTCGGAAAATTTAACCACCCCTGTTTTGAGTGCGAAAAGCGTGTCGTCCCCGCCACAGCCGACATTCCGTCCAGCAATATATTTCGCGCCTCTCTGACGAATGATAATCTCACCGACCGATACCGGGCAGCCATCTTGAATTTTGACGCCTAACCTTTGCGATCGGGATTCGCGTCCTAGTTTTGTAGACCCGAGCGCTTTTGTATGTGCCATATCCTTAAATCAATAGGTCTTATTCTATGCTATAATGTCCTCAATGTCAACGACCGCAATCGAGCATATCCGTCTTTTTAAGCACCGCCATAAACGCGAGATCGCATTGATTATTTTAGTGTTATTCGTAGCCTCAATAAGCTTTGCCGCAGGATATTTAATCCGCAGCGATGCTGACCACGCGCCGATCATCATCGAAAAATGTTCCACGCAATAGCTTCCACTATTTAAGATAGCCGACCCTCTTCAGCCAGAATTCGTTTTCCCACTCCCACAATTTTTTAGCGCCTAAGAATGCCTCAAAATCGTTTTGCCAATAGGGCTGTTCTTTTAACTCAATGATGCCACGGACCTCGCCCCACGGATGTTCAGCGCAGACCCTCCCGCGGCGGGGGTAGGGGAGTTTTATTTTCTCCCGACCACCCTTTACGCGGCGAGTTGCGGAACATGTCTCGCACACCTGACCTTGGTCAATTCGCAAAATCCAGCGGGTCTCTAAATGTGGAAACTGCGGCCGCAACGCCTCCATATAAGCCGATGTCTGCAGATTGTAGTCCCGGTAAATGCCCTGCGAAGTTTTGATGTCCAATACGCCGAATTTGCCGTCAACCAGAGCCATGGCGTCGATTGTCCCGGCATAACGGTGGTCCGGATGCATAATCCGCCGCTCAACGTATTCCGGAGCCGTCTGGATGTTTTTGCTATTCATAAATACCAAAAAAGCATCTACCGCCGGCTTTATCGGAAGCGGAATCTCCAGCGATTGGCCCAAAAGCAACGCTTCAACGGTTTCATGAATTAAAGTGCCTTCCTCGGCGGACTTTTCGGTAATCGCCTGCGCGGCTTTGTAACTTTCTGCTTCGCCATAATATCGGTACAATGCCGGCTTGGCCTTGATTGATACAATTTTGGTCACTCGCGGATACCAAACGCCGTCAATGGTGTAACCGTTGTCTTCTTTAAAACTTTCTGCGTCTTTATAAGGATCGAACATGGGTCAATTATACGCCTGATAACGCCATCGCGAAAGATTGACGACCTTCGTAACGGCTGGTACATTAGAGGCAGCAGTTTTGTATAAATAAAAAGGAATCGGATATGTCCATTCCCGTAAAGAAAACCGAGCGGTTCGGTCTGCCCGTGTATCTCTCAAAGAATGCCGAAGAGGGGAGAAAGGCCGGCTGTCTCTGCGTTCACAAGGAGAATGGGAAGTATGTTTATTGTCGGCGCATGGAAGGGAACTTGCGTCTGCAGAAAAAACTTACCGACCGTTTTGGAGAGATCGGAGCCAAAAAAAGACTGCGGTATCTTGCGGTTTTGTGCATGCGCGCAATTTTTACCGCAGAAACTGCGGGCATATTCAACCAGAGGTTCTCGCGCAAAATTTGTCCGATCGCGCTGATTAACTACGAAATTTGTCGTGCGGCCAATATGGCCTTCGCGACAGCGTGGTGCCCAGGCTACATTCCGTCCGATGGACAAACCGTTTCTAAAGAAACAAAGTAGAAGTAGAAAACCCAAAACGGAGTAGAAATACTCCGTTTTTTATTTCTAAGAATCAGAATCGATCGGATTCGAGGATTAGGGTTAAATGCCTTATTTTAATATAACCTGTCGTAAAAGGTATATTGTGCGACAGATAGG
>JBGQLC010000094.1:0-2827 GCA_041499885.1 Minisyncoccia bacterium | reverse complement strand
CTCCACTTGAAAACCCAGGACACGGATAACGACGGATTATCTGACCTGGCCGAGATTTTAATTTACGGCACCAATCCGCTATTTTTTGACAGCGACTTTGACAGTATCTCTGACGGAACGGAGACAGAAAACGGTACCAATCCACTATCCAATACCAATATCTTTACCAAAGAAGAAAAACAACTTAAAGAAGCAATGAAGATCCTGGTCCGCGACGGTCGCAACGGAAAACTCTTTGAGGCTGCTATAGCTCGCTATCGCAATCTTAAATCCGATGAGCGCATCAACAATCTCGCGCATGAGATCGACGGCGTTGATTGGTCTGACAGTTATAAGCAAGACATTGCCCTCATTGAGTCTATGTAATTCAACCCGCCCCGCTGGTGGCCTCGTAACCGGTAGAAAGGACCACGTCATGAAACACGTTATGCGATCTTACGACGGTACTTATTACTATGTTTGGTCAACCACGACAGAGCCAAAAACCGGGGTACTGCTCCCGCCGTGGCAAGACGCCGGATTGATCCAGATGCAAAAACACACCAGCAAAAAAGACGCAGACAAAGCCGTCAAAACCATCCTCGATGCGGACAATCCCGCCGCTGCCCTCGGTCGTAAGGGCGGCATGTCAAAATCAAAATCAAAGACCGCTGCTGCTCGTGTTAATGGTGCGCTCGGTGGCAGACCCCCGAAAAGACGGGCCTAACCATCGGGCTCGAAACCGTCCCCGGCAAAAGACCGCCGGGGCGGTTCAGCCGGTTGTTATCCCCACTGTTCCGCCATCGCCTTTGCAATGCCCGGAAATGTTTTACTTCGTATTGCAGCCCGTTCTTTTGGCGGCAATTTATACGCATCGGCATACCATTTCGGCATTTTAACGCCCGATGAATATGTGATGCTTTCTCCCTTGTCCGTGTGCGTTATAGTCTTATTGAATAAATCTTCCTCTTTCGCATGAAACAGCCTCGGTAAACCATTTAACCATAAACACGTTGACTTGCTAAACGGGTCCCCGAAATAATAAGGGTGAATGACTTGATCTGGTTTTCTATAAATCTTACTCATTATCCCTATCGGGTTTTCTATCGCAACTTTTCCTATATGCTTGATTCTTGCGAACTGTAAGAAAAAATCAATACCCCGTTGCTGTCTCCCGTCTTTTCTTTTCTGCTCAAACCACGCTGCACCGCTAACCGCCAAATGAGTACACGGCGGAAACGCAATCACCATGTCCCATTTTTCGGAAAGAATCGGCGTAACATCTCCCTGCATGTGCCATTCTGGATGCCCTCCGCTGCAAGGTTCAATATCGCAAGAAAAAGCCTCATGCCCTCTTTCTCTAAAGAATTTGGTTACTGTTTGGCTTTCCTCGCAAGCTACTAAAATCTTCAAATCAACCTCCGAAGGGGATAACAATCGAATCCACTACGACGCCGCTTCGCGTCGCGTGTGATTCGGTCGTTGGACTGATTACTTCTTAAACCCATTTTTGAACAAATAGTCTGCAATGATCCCCTGTATGTCATACTGTAGCCAAACTTCCAAATTCCACGGTTCCAGCTTTTCGCCTTTTATAATGCGATCATGATATTGTTGAATGCTCGGCAGCAACTTATGTTTAAAGACAATATCTCCTATCACATATTTTCGGCCACCCGTATAATAAACATCATGGTTGGCATTCCATGTGATCTCTGTTGGCATCAATGCAATGTGCGCACCGCACGGGCATTCCAACATCGGCATTTTTTTTATTTCTTCGTCCGGCTCCAACGTGTTGCTTTCTCCAACAACTGTCATTTTGGCATCGTCAATGAATATCTGCGTTCCACACTTGGGGCATTCCATTTCACCTTCTGTATTGAAAGCCGTGTGAAGCGCACAAAGAGTGCATTCGTCTTCGGTGAACGAAACGCCTTTTCTCTCTATGAAGTCACTTATTTTCATGCGATAATCTCCAGTCCAACCAACGGGTCCACGACGACCTCCCTACGGTCGGCGTGTGACCCTGGCGTTGGGCACTTGCCCTGTTTTTACGGTTCCAAAATCGGCGCTTCTATTTGCCGCCGGTCTTTTCCCATTGAATCATAAATAAGAGTCTTTCCCGATATTGCCGCCGCGTATTCGCGGATAGCCTGTGTTTCGGTATATCCATTGCCAAATTCACCGCATAGTATCTTTGTACCTTTTAATACTTCGATGCCTTTGAACATTGCATAGAATTTATCTCTTTCCATGCCTCTGTTTGGTCGTTCAGTTACAACCATGGTCAAATTGTGTTTTTTGGCAAATGCAGAAAGCTTCTCTGTTTTGACTAAGTGCCGTTCGATTTTCACGCGACGCTCCTTTTTCTGGTTACGCCCGGCTTCGGAAAAGAGAAAATCCCATTTACTCGTTGCACTGAATACCCGCTCGGGACAAAATAGGCTTTCCAATCGTGGCGCGTCTTGTTGTGGTATTGAAGGAATCTTTCAAGCGCTTCACTTTTTGCATACGCCAAGGATAAAATCCAAATATGACTTCCATCCGCTTGTTTCTCGGCTACACACCATAGTGCATTTTTCTCATTCAGTACTTTCAAGGTGCCCTCCAATCCGTGCCCAACAAGCCGCCCGACACCGTCCGCAAAAGACGCGGCGGGTCAGCTTGTCGTTATCCCTCTAAAACAAAACAGGCCACGTGCCTGCCCGTACCTTTTCCCTCGGATCCGTCCTCCGTGGCGCACCACTTCACATCCCCGAGATTCCGTACCTGTGCGCCTGCCGCGAGCATCATCAGCACCCATTTGTCAATTGGATATACCATGACAACCCGCTTGCCCTTTTTG
>JBGQLC010000093.1:0-2829 GCA_041499885.1 Minisyncoccia bacterium | reverse complement strand
GAAGCAGGCCGCTCTTACCGATCAAAAGTCCGGGCTTATCCACTGTTTTGGGGAGATAGTAATTTTCGCTGATTACAGCTCCCGGCATGCCGTTTTTGCTGACTTCATGAACGTGAATGAATCCTGTTTCGCACGGCATGTGAGTTTCATTGAACACAACCTTGTCGGTAATAATATCCGAACCGGGGTTTTGGTTGTGTGCCTCAACTACGTTGCCTTCCGTTCCTTCTATTTCCGATCCGACTGGTGGGTTCGGTGATTTATAAACAAGAACCGCATCCTGTTTGATTTTTACCGGGTCGGTTGTCGTGAGAATAGGAGTGCTGAGTTTGTTGTCGTTCGAGATATATTTGCCGTCGAGCTTCCATTCTTTAAGCACATCGTGAAGCGGAGTGTCGCTCAAGAAAAATTTGGAATATGAATAACCGCCCCCGCCCAAGAGCAGTGCTTTTCTCGCGTTCGGATTATAATGCCCGCCCAACTCGTTAAATTTTGTGTAATTAAACAGGAAATCGTTGCTGTCGATAAATTCTCCGGAGTGTAATTCTCTGTTAACGCGCATCAGCCGTATCGGCTTGTTGGTTATCATGTCCGTTCCGTCATAGACCTGGATGCGGTTATATTGGCTATTAACGTCATCTATTTTTTTAAGCGCCTGCCGGTCGATCATCGCCGAGCCGTCGACGATGTAGCGGTTATTTTTACCGTAAGCGATGGCATATTCAAGATTTTGCGTTCCGAAAAACAAAATCGCTATTAATGGCGCGGAGGCAAGACGTAACCAGTCTTTGTGTAGATGAAGCCAAAAAGACATCGCGATGAGCGTGATGGCTGAAAGCGTGAGAATCAGCGGAATGTTTAAAAACGGGACAAAAACGAATCCGCCGAAGAATGTGCCGGCTACGCTGCCGATTGAGGAAAGCGCGTACAGGCGGCCTGCCGTGCTTCCGGCATGTGCGAATTCTGGAGCATGAATCTTTAGCTTGATCACATATGGCAAAATCATTCCGAAAATCACGTTCACCGGTCCGAATAGCAAAAAGACATCAATAAACGACCCGCTGGCCATTCCCGGCATGTTATATAGGAAGAACTCGGAAAGCCATGCGCGGCAAGGAAAGACCAATCCCAAATATAGCCCGCCGACAAAAAGTATTTTTGCCAGTGTTTCTGTCGTGGGGGCTTGATCCGCAAGACGGCCGCCCCAAAAATAGCCGATGGCTAAGCCGAGAAGAATAAGCCCTAGCAGATTGGATGAAACGGTAAGCGAGGTGCCAAAATACGGAGCAATCATGCCGAGGCCGATGATTTCTATGCTCATCGTGAGCAATCCGACGGTAAATACTATTATCTCAAGCCGGTATCGATTCATTGATGATGATATATTAACACGCATAAGTTAAAGGAGAAGAGTTAGTCTAAGGTAATGTATCTTTCTTCGCGCTCTTCAAAACGAACATCGTCCGCAGATACGCTTTCGAAACGGAACAGCTCTTGCGGGATTTCGGACAAGAAGCGGGAAGGAATGTCAAAGAAACTTATAGAGAGTTGTTTTCTGGCGCGGGTCATCGCAACGTACATCAGGCGGCGCTCTTCCTCAAGTTCGGATTTTTCGCGCAACGCCCGGACGTGCGGCAGAAGTCCCTCACTCGCACCGGCTACGAACACAGCGTCAAATTCAAGACCTTTGGAAAGATGGATGGTCATAAGTTCCACCCGGCTGCGTTTTCCCTCTTTGTCACGGAGAGTGTCGGCGGCTTGGACCAAAGCGATGCGTTCCAAAAACAGCGGGAGGTCTTTGAACTGTGCGGAGAAGTAAAGCAGCTCTTCGATATTCTCTTTGCGTTCAGTGTGGTTCGGAAAATTTTTTTCGAGATAACTCAAATAATCGGCAGCCTCAATGAATCCGGCGATCGCTTTCTGCGGAATCTTTTCCCCCGACTCTCCCAGCCGGTTAAAAACGCGTCGCGATACGATTTTTCCGAAAGTTTTTTCAAGGCGGTCGCGGCTGATTGAGTCCTGTGGATTCAAAATGATTCTAATGCCGGCGATGATATCTTTGATTTCTTTACGTTCGTAGAATTTAAGCCCGCCGTAGATCCTATAGGGTATTCCGCGCTCTATTAGCGCCTGCTCAAGGGCGCGCGATTGGGCGTTGGTGCGGTAGAGGATGCCCGCATTTTGCTTGTCATCGAGAGCGGCGATAGCCTCGGAAATCCAACGCGCTTCGTCGTCTTCATTTCCCGCCTCGTAGAGCGCGACTGGCTCGCCGGCATCGTTTTTTGTCCATAGATTCTTCGCGCGATGTGCGCCCTCCCCGTATTTGTTGTTCGCGATAAGCGCTGAGGCGGCGGAGATTATATTCTGTGTCGAGCGATAATTTTCTTCAAGTACCGAAACCGACGACCCTGGCCATTCATTTGGAAAATTTAAAAATATATCGATGTTTGAGCCGCGCCAGCTGTAGATTGTTTGTTCCGCGTCACCGACTACGGACAGTGTGCCGCGATCGCCGACCAAAAGTTTTATGAATTCATATTGTACGGGATTTATGTCCTGATATTCATCGACCAAAACGAAGGCGATTTTTTTTTGATATTTTAGAAGTGTCTCGGGAGACTTTTTAAAAATATTTACTACTTCATAGAGCAGATCATCGAAGTCAAAGGCATTATTCTCTATAAGGCCCCGAGTGTAGGCCAGAAAAATATCGGCGAGCATATTCTCTTCTGTTCCTACCGTAGCGCCTAGGGCCTTAGTATCGAGCATGCCGTTTTTGATTGCACCGATCTTAGCCGCAAAAATCGCAAGCCCCCGTTTTTTTGTTTT
>JBGQLC010000092.1:0-2869 GCA_041499885.1 Minisyncoccia bacterium | reverse complement strand
GCATCTCGTTAACAATAAATGTCTTCTCCTCGGGCCGGTCGGGATTATAGTCGAGCATATTTAGCCCCAACGGCTGCTGCAGATCGCCCGGGTCAAAATAAATAAGGTCGTTTGCACGGTTTGCCGGTAGCAAGCCCAAAATCTTCTCGGCCAAATCTCCGTGCGGGTCAATCATCGCCACGCCTTTGCCGGCAGCGATATCATTTAAAACCATGCTTGCCAGAAGAGTTGATTTACCTGTTCCAGTCTGCCCGACAGTGTAAATATGCCGTCGGCGGTCTTCATCGCTGATATAAACCGGCTTCCGTTCACCACGGAAAACGCTTTCCCCGATTTTAGTCCCTTTCGCCGGCAAATTCGCCGGTGGCGGAGCTTCGCGGGCTTTAAGAAGTTTCAGTTTTGGCGCTGCGGTAGCGGCCGTAGGTAAATGGTAAACACTCGCCAGCTCTTCACTCGTCAAAAGAATCTGTTGGTGAGCGTCGAATTCCCGAAAAATAAATTGGTAGATAAGTTTTTCCGGATTTTTCGGTTTGACCGCTTTAAATTCGTTGCGTTCCGGCCCGCTAAACTGATTAAGGGCGGCAAAAAAGCCTTCCAAAAGATCATTAGCCTGAAAAGGCGAGATTGCGGAAGCGACAATGCGTATATTTACGGCGAAAAGCGGCTTGGATTGTTTTAGCTCAACGGCTTTGACCGCGGCTTCATCCATTCGCGTCGGCTCTTTGTCTTTTTCTTCTTTCGTCGCGGGCGCAAAAATTTCTTTAACGCTTGGCAATTCTCCAGAGCCGGTGGCCTGAGCTAATGTCGCGCCTTTTCTAAGCGAAGCAAGAACAGATTTTATTTTTTTATTCGCCTCCTCAGGAGCAGGCTTCACGACAAGCTGAAGCGCCGCGCCTTCGCCGACCTCGCTTACTTTGGCAAAACTGCCGAGAATTGACGCGAGAGTGTCCGCGCCGATTTCTTTGTAGCTGCGGATTGGAATCGTCTGGTCCGCGCGTAGCGAAAGATAGGCCGCGGCGTGCGCGCCGTTTGTGTTGAAAACGGTGTAGTCATCTTGGGCAACTTCGACGCTCGCGCTAGGCCAGAGCCCTTGCACTTGCTTTATCGCTGTTTCGCTTACGGCTTGAGGCACCGAAAGGTAAAAATGTATTTCCTCTCCGACGTTGGGTACCGCAATTTCGAAAGTGAAAGGTTTTTTTACCGTGGACAAATTGCTCAGCAGTTGCTCAAACCTGCTTATCTCGGCAAACTTATCTTCACCCTCCGCCGATTTTTCTCGAGAAACTTTGATTAGAAAAAGCTTGGTGCCGAATGAACCGCGGATACGCCGGCGACCCAGTGAGTCCGCGATAAAATACAATGCTCCGAAAAGCACGACACCGAGCAACACGCCCAAAATGATGTTCAACATTTTCCAATTAATCGACTATTCCGCGGCGTTTAAATTCGTCATAAAGCTTGCCCGAAAGCGCGTCGTGAAACGCATCGAGAATGAAAGGGTTGTGCGCTGCTGCAGCGGTTTTGGTCGCTTTGGCTATACCTTCGTGCATTGCCTGGTCGATAAGATGTTCGATCTCGAGCTTTGCCCCGGGTGAAGCATCACGGACATAAGCCGGTAAAAGCCCACTGTCGCTTGGTGCTGCCGCTGCCGGCGCGGTGGGAACAAAAACTTGCAAGGATTTTTTTATCGCTTCCCGCCCTGATACCGCCGCGGCTTCGGGCCCGCTTTCATGTTTTTTAATCTCTGCCTCAAGAGTGGCTAATTCTGCGGCAAGATGTTCTTGTTTAAACGCTTCGGATAATTCCGCCATATAAATTGAAAGAGTATAATTAAAATATTATGCGTAAAAAATCACTACTTATCCTGCTCTGTATCTTAAGTATAGCAACCTTCTTGCGCCTCTACCACATAACTACCACGCCGCCAGGACTCTATCCCGACGAAGCGATTAACGGCAATAATGCTCTAGAGGCGCTAAAGACCGGACAATTCAAAATTTTCTATCCTGAGAACAACGGCCGTGAAGGACTGATTATTGCTATCCAGGCTTTATTCTTAAAACTGACCGGCCTTCGTGAGCCCTGGGTCCTGAGGCTCCCCGTCGCCCTCCTCGGGATATTAACCGTCCTTGCCGTTTTCCTTTTGGCCCGTGAGCTTTTTTCGGAAAGCATCGGCCTCCTCGCGGCCTTTTTTATGGCCACCAGCTTCTGGCACATAAATTTTTCCCGCATCGGTTTCCCCGCGCTCTTATCTCCCCTTTTTCTCACAATGTCGCTCTATCTTTTCGTACGTGCGATAAAACATGCTGCTAATAGAGATAACCGCTCCGCAATATTCGCCTCGGTCCGTGCCGGAATCTGGTACGGATTGGGACTCTATACTTACATCGCCTATCGGATTACTCCGCTTTTATTTTTATTGTTCATTCCGTTTTTCCGGCACAGCCGCAAATTCAAAAAAATAGCAATTGTTTTTATCGCCACGATTTTTATTGTCGCTCTGCCATTAGGAATTTATTTTGTCCGCCATCCCGGAGATTTTTCTAGCCGCACATCAGAAATTTCGGTTTGGAACGCGCCGCAACCGCTTCTCGCTATTGCGTCAAATATCGGCAAAACGCTTGCGATGTTTAATTTCCGCGGTGACTGGAATCCACGGCACAATATTCCCGGTGCACCGGAACTATTCTGGCCGGTAGGCATATTATTTCTAATCGGAATTGGCTTCTCTGCGGCTAGTATTACCCGCTGGATTAAAGTCCGGTGGAAATTGAGCGAGCGCTCGGGCCTCGCACACAACCTGCGCGATTCGCACTTTTTTGGTATTTGGCTTATCGTGGGCTGGTTTATCTTAGGGCTATTGCCCGTT
>JBGQLC010000091.1:0-2905 GCA_041499885.1 Minisyncoccia bacterium | reverse complement strand
CTAGAGACGCTGAACGCCATAGCAGCCATAGCCAATGGGGGAAAACTGATGCGGCCATATGTTAACGCGGCGCTATCTCCGGAGGTAATCCGCCAGGTAATAAGCCAGGAATCCGCTCGGGAGGTCACTTCGATGATGATTTCGGCGATAGATAAAGCCAAGGTCGCGAATATCGACGGTTTCTCTCTGGCCGGCAAGACCGGCACGGCCCAGGTGCCGGATTTCGTCCACGGCGGTTATACTGATAATGTAATCAACACATATATCGGTTTTGGCCCGACCTCAGACCCGCGGTTTATCCTGCTTATACGGTTGAATGAGCCGGCAGGCGCGCCGCACGCCGCCGAGACCGTTGTGCCCGCCTTCCGTTCACTCGCGCAATTTATTCTTAATTATTACAACATCGCGCCGGACAGAGTCGCAAGCAATTAATATGAATCCCGTTAGAAGCCGCAATTGCTTTATTAACATGAAAATTTCATTCAAAATACAAACAATCTTTATTACAAATAAATTGGGCAAATCGCGTGATTGCGATCTGCTTCTAACGGGATGAAAAAACTTCTCATCAAAATTTTAAGCTCTGTTCTTAAAAAGCTTTCGCAGCTGACCATTTGGAAATACAGGCCGTCGATAATCGGAGTAACCGGTTCGGTCGGCAAAACTTCCGCCAAGCTGGCGATTTCAGCCGTCTTGGGCGGAGAGAGGGTCGTGCGCTATGCGAAAGCCAATTTTAATAACGAGCTCGGAGTCCCGCTTACGGTTCTCGGAGACTGGGAGGAGATTAAAGGAATTTTTTTCTGGCCTAAAGTTATTTGCTCCTCTATCTTCCGTCTGGTCATAAAGGTTAGTTATCCGGAAATTTTAATATTGGAATATGGCGTGGATCGTCCGGGTGATATGAAATATTTACTGCAAATCGCAAGGCCGAATATCGGCGTGATAACCGCGATAGGAGAAACTCCGGCGCATGTTGAATTTTTCGGAAGTCCGGATGAGCTCGTCCGAGAAAAAGCGCGGCTGATAGAATATCTGCCGACCGCAAGTTTCGCGATATTGAATAAGGACGATGACACGGTAACCGACCTCGAGAATAAAACGCGCGCGCATGTAATGACTTTCGGGTTTCAGAAAGACGCGTCGGTAAGGATTACAAATTTTGAAAATCGCGAAGAAGATGAGCGTCCGGTAGGAATCACGTTCAAGCTTGAATATGGCGGAGGTTTCGTGCCGGTGCGGATGGACGGAGTATTTGGCAGAGCGCATGCGTATGCCGCCAGCGCCGCCGCCTGTGTAGGCCTTATTTTTGGCCTGAATCTGGTAAAAATTTCGGAAACCCTCAAGCGTTACGCGCCCGCCCATCACCGCATGGAGCTTCTGCCGGGCATAAAATACTCATATGTTATTGATGACGCGTATAACGCCAGCCCCTTATCAATGCATGCCGCGCTTGATACGCTAAAAACACTTCCGGCCAAGCGGCACATCGCTGTTCTGGGTGACATGCTCGAGATAGGCAAATATACATTAGAGGCTCATGAGCGCGTCGGGCGGCTTGCCGCAAAAAATCTGGATATATTGGTTACCGTCGGTTTGCGCGCAAAGTTCATCGCCGAAGCCGCCCGAGGAGCGGGGATGAACAAGAAAAATATTTATGTTTTTGAAACAGCGGAGGAGGCCGCGCCCGAAATGGAGAAATTGGTAAAGCGGGGAGACCTAATATTGGTGAAAGCTTCGCACTCGATGCATTTGGAAAAAGTCGTCGCTGAAATAAAAGCATTTTAAAAAAAGCCTCTTTTAAGAGGCTTTTTTCTTCAATGAGCGCTTGCGGAGATAGATTTGTATTGCGGTGACCATCAGGCCGGCGACTAGCAGCACGTCGCCGATACTGAAGATGCCGTCGGAACCGGGGAAATAAAACCGGTCCATAAGCCATGGCAGCTTTGTGGCGGCGCTCGCCGGCGCATGAAATGGCATTGTCGGCAAAACGGTTATTTTGACCCGCGCGGCGAGGCCGGGGTCAACCGGCATCTTCCAACCGTTTAGCAGCACAACAAGAATATTAGAAAATGCTCCAGCTGGTACCAAAATCTTCGATCCCCATTCTTGCCAACGGAAAGTAATGGCCATCATTAGTCCCACATCGATCATCAAAAACGTTCTCGCAATGCTTGTCGGCCGGTGTTTCAGCAGAGCAAAGCAAAAGATTGCAATCAATATAATTCCCAAAAAACAAAGTAGTGAGTGGAACTGTTTTTTCCAGCCGGACAGATCTTGCGGCAGAGAACGGAAATTGATAATTATATAGATTACGGGCACAAACAGAAGCACCGAGAACACTGTTCACTCCCTTTTGCCGATTCAAAGTATCTGTGTGGGAGCATACTCTCTCGGAGTAGAGCGCACAAGCAGCTTGCCTTTAGGAAAATTTGTGTTAATTTTTATACGCAAGGCGCTATCGTCTAGTGGCTAGGACAGGTGGTTCTCATCCACCAAACAGGGGTTCGATTCCCCTTAGCGCTACAAAAAAATAAAACCTGGTTCATCCTTGCGATGAGCCGATTTTTATTAAGGGTGTGCTAGAATTAAATGAATGAAGAAGCTTCTCGTTGCCAATTGGAAGATGCACGCGCCGAATCTTACGGTGTGGGAAAAGTTTAAAAGACCGCGCAATGTCGATATCGTACTATGCCCGCCGTTTACCGAACTTTGTTGCGTTGAGGAAATGGACTTAGATATAGAACTTGGCGCGCAAAACTTATTTTGGGAGAATCCGAAAGGCGGGGGAGCGTATACCGGCGAGATTTCCGCGGATATGCTGCGCGCTGATGGCGTGCGTTATGTAATTATCGGTCACTCAGAGCGTCGACATTGGCTTGGAGAAGTTGATGAGGTTATAAATCGT
>JBGQLC010000090.1:0-2922 GCA_041499885.1 Minisyncoccia bacterium | reverse complement strand
GCGTGCCGCCGGGCGCGAGGATGTCGAGCGGCGTCACCATCCCCTTCACGGTCTGATAGTAGGTCTGGTCGAGCGGAAAGCCGGCCGCCGAGGTGACCACGGTGTTGAACCGGCGCGGCACCGGTACCTGTACCTCCGCCCAAACCGGCGGTAACAAATACGATATCCGCCCCGCGCAATGCTTCGGATATTTCCGAACGATTCTCTTCCGCGGCTTGGCGGCCAAGATCTGGATTCATTCCAGCTCCCAGTCCGCGTGTCAAAGTTTTGCCGATATAAATCCGACGCTTCACGCCGACAGTGTCCAAATCTTGGTGGTCGGTGTTTATGGCGATGAAGTCCACACCCCGAACGAAATTCCGGCTCATCCGGGAAACCGCATTTCCTCCTCCGCCGCCAACGCCGATAACCTTAATATTCGCTAACGGTGTCGTTTGGCTTGTCCGTTCTTTCTTCGCCCGGTTTAAATTTTTTTTCTTCATGATAATTATGGCAAAAGCGACCTGACTATCTTTTTAAAATCAAACAGAGAAGATTCTTTTTCCTCCCACCAGCCCTCGTTGTCCCCGCCCCAAAGCACAAGGCCTAATGCGTTTACAAATTCAGGATCCTCTACTGTTTCTTCGGGATTACTCACGCCATCCTTAAGCCAGTTCGCACCGATGGCGAAACCTATCTGTGTGGCAAGTTTTAGCTCCTGTTTGGCCAATTCGGTAAGGCCAGGTATCTTCGCGCCCCCCCCTGTTATTACCGCGCCTCCCGGCAAACCCCCTGATTTGCCCAAGAGCTTCAGCTCATTATTTACAAATTCCAATATTTCCGCAAGGCGTGATTCGGCGATCTCGGAAACAAACCTCCGGGAGACCGTTCCCCGCGACTCGGGAGAGAATTTTTTGAGGTCAACAACTTCTTTCTGGCCAACGTCTCGCGAATACGCATGTCCGTGATGTAGTTTAAGCGCTTCGGCTGCGGCAACCGGAATTTTTAAGCCTACCGCCAAATCGTTCGTCACATTGCCTGAACCGACTGGGAACGTATGAGTGCCCAAGAGTTTGTCTTCTTCGTAAACAGAAAATCCGGTGGTAGCGGAACCTATATCTATAAGCACCACGCCTAATTCTTTTTGCTTTTTTGAAACCGCCGCGCGAGCTGAAGCAATCGGTCCGAAAACTGATGCGGCGATACTGCCGCCGGCCATCTCAACTGCTCGCATCAAATTTTTTACGTGCGGTGCAAACGCGTCGATTATCAAACTTGACGCTTCCAACCTGTTTCCTGAAAGGCCGAGCGGGTTTGAAATATCCGGGACACCGTCAACTATAAACTCACGAGTGATGTTGTGTACGATTATGCGGTTCGGAGCGATGGTTATCGCCTGACTGGCTTTGGTCACGCGGTCGATATCATCCTGATAAATTTCATTGTCCACCCGCGAAACCGCAACTATGCCTTTGGAGTGCTGCGCCTTAACTTCGGGAGTGCCTACGTTCACATATATTTTGCGCAAGGCAGACTTCGAAATGCTTTTTATCTTTTCAAACGTCTTCATCAGCGCCGGCACCGCTTCAGAAAGGTCATTAACCGACCCACGTCGCATGCCTGCCGACGGTTCTTTAAATAATGCGCGGAGCACAACGCGTCCTCCGCTCATTTCTGCCACGGCTACCTTTGTTGAAGATGTCCCGATATCTAAACCGACAATAAAATTTGATGCCATAGGGATAATTCTTGCATCTCGGTCAGCGCCGGATGCCGACGGCTGCGCACAATTTTTTCTCCGCTTTTTGCATTTTTATCATATCACGTTTTTTGTCGTGTTTATAGCCTAGCAAGTGCAAAAGCCCGTGAGCAAGCAGGTAGACAAGCTCACTGCGGTCAACTCCATGATACTGGTAGTTAAGATATATCTCGCCCAACCTCCGCTTGCGTCCGGCGGGACCGGGAAATGAGCTCGGTTCGGGGAGAGAAAGCACGTTGGTGGCCTTTTCGCCTCTTATTTTTATAGCCTCCTTCCCTCGGAAGGTTTTTAGCTTGAAAAACCGTCGTTTTAACTGCTCCATCTCCCGATTGGACAGCAAAAAAACGCTTACTGTTGCGTCTTTTTGCTTCAATATCTTCAAAAATTTTGCGGCTATCCGCTCCAGCCGCACCCGGCTGTACTTCATTAGGGTTTAAGGCTTTCGCGAATAACTTCTGAAACCAGTGTGCCGTCTGCCCGGCCCTTCAGCTGCTTCATTGCTTCTCGGATAAGCGACGGGAAGTCCGAAAACCCTGAGCCCTTTAAAATATCCACAACTTTTTCTATTTCTTCGCGGGTAACTGCGGCCGGAAGGTATGGGGCAATCAAAGCCATCTCGGCTTCTTCTTTTTTGGCAAGATCTTCACGTTTACCTTGGCGGAAAAGAGTTATCGATTCTTTACGTTTTTTGACCTCTTTTTGTAAAACATCGCGTACTTCCTCGTCGGATAGCACATCTCCTCCGCCCTTGCTCCGTTTCTCAATCTCCCGATTGTGAATTTGGGCAAGAAGTAACCGCAAAAGCCCAACGCTCGCTTCATCGCCGGATTTCAGCGCCTTCTTTAAATCCTCTTGCAATTGTGCGAGGACCGACATGAATCTTATGCGATGCCCAGCTTTTTGGCGCGTGCCATTTCGCCTTTTTTCGCTTCGCGATAGACGGCCGAGAGACGAACTTTGCGCTTGTTGGCGGCGCGGTGATGAAAACGCCGCTTGCGCACCTCGATTAAAATCCCGCTTTGCCTGACCCGTTTGTTAAAACGGAACAGAATGCTATTCGATGATTCCCCTTCTTTTCGCTTTATTTCTAATGCCATAGTGCTGGTTAGTTTATAGGAAATCTGCCGGGCTGTAAAGGCTTTATCCCTCCGCGCGGATGCGGGTGGCGATATCGGCGAGAGACT
>JBGQLC010000089.1:0-2950 GCA_041499885.1 Minisyncoccia bacterium | reverse complement strand
TTTATCCCGAATGATTTCGAACGTGAATTTTATTTGGCGGTTATCGCTGCCGAGCTAAAACGACTGGTTTTCCAGCCGGAGAAGCTCATTTGTGGGCACACGCCCAGCGCGCACGCTTTCGCGATGAGCGCCTTGATTCCCGGCCTAACTAAGGGATATAAAAACAATTAAAAGCATATATGCCGCCCAACGGGCGGCTTTTTATGCGATAATGGAGGTATGCTGATTCGAGCGAAAGTTCATCCGAATTCATCATCGGCCCGAGTAACTGTCAAAAATAAAAATTCGGTTGAAGTACATGTTAAATCACCCCCGCGGGAGGGCGCCGCGACCCGCGAAGCAATTTTAATTTTAGCCAAACACTTCAAGGTGCCGGCAAATAGAATTCGCTTGCGCAAAGGAGCGAAGGAACGCTCAAAAATATTTGAATTGCCGGATTAATTGACTTACGGTCACGCCCATCATAAAGTTTGCTTGAAGGACCCCCTATGCGGCAAAGGAAGGGTCGTTTTTTCCAATTTCTACGATGTTTGAACTTATAAAAACAATGAAACCGTCCGGTGACCAGCCGAAAGCTATAAAGACGCTTGTCGGCGGTTTGCGTTCGGGTATGCGCGACCAAACGCTATTGGGCGTAACCGGGTCGGGCAAAACATTCGCCATGGCGAATGTTATCGCAGAGATGAATAAGCCGGCATTGGTCATCGCTCACAATAAAACTCTTGCCGCGCAGTTAACCAATGAGTTCCGTGAGTTGTTCCCGAATAACTCTGTAAACTATTTCGTTTCCTATTACGATTATTATCAGCCGGAAGCTTATCTGCCGACTACAGATACCTATATTGACAAAGAGGCGCTGATTAACGACGAGATAGATAAATTGCGCCATGCCGCGACGATGGCGTTGCTGACACGACGGGACGTAATCGTTGTAGCATCGGTTTCGTGTATCTATGGTTTGGGCGCGCCGGAAGTGTACGCGCAGAACATTTTTCACTTCAAGGCCGGCGATAAGATTCCTCGGAACGAATTCGCACGCAAACTAATTGAATTGCAGTTTACCCGGACCAATGCCGACCTGACCCGTGGCAGTTTCCGTTTACGCGGGACAAACTGGGAAATCATGCCACCGGACAGGGAGGTTATTTATAATTTTGAACTCGACGGCGATGTCATCACAAAAATTTATGAGATAGACCCGGTGGAGGGTTATGTTCCGGGTAAAACCAAAACCCTTCCGGAAATATACATCGCTCCGGCCAAACACTTCATCACCTTGCCGAAAGAGCGCGAAGAGGCTATTCGCGCGATTCAGGACGAGCTAAAAGAACAGTTAAAATATTTTGAAGCTAACGGTAAGCCGCTTGAGGCCGAGCGATTGGAGAGGCGCACTAAATTTGATACTGCGATGATCCGCGAGATAGGTTATTGCCACGGGATAGAAAACTATTCGCGTCATCTTTCCGGGCGTGGAGCGGGTGAACCCCCGCAGACGCTTTTGGATTATTTTCCGCATACCGATGCCGGAGCCCCGGATTTTCTTACTATTATTGACGAATCCCACGTAACCGTGCCGCAAATTCAAGGGATGTTTGAGGGCGATGCGTCGCGCAAGCGAACACTTATAGAATACGGATTTCGCTTGCCCTCCGCGACTGACAACCGACCACTCCGGTTCCAGGAATTTCGTGCGCGCACAGGACAGACCATTTATACCTCGGCAACGCCTGGCAAGTTTGAACACAAGGAAAGCGCGCAAATAGTCGAGCAAATTATCCGGCCCACCGGTTTGGTTGACCCAAAGATAACCATTTCTCCGGCCCGGGGACAAATTCAGGATCTGATTCCGCGAATAGAGGAGCGTATCAAGAATAAAGAACGTGTGCTTGTGACCACGCTGACTAAGCGGATGGCGGAAGACCTAACAACATATCTTGAAGAGAAAAAAATGAAGGTTAACTACATCCACAGTGACGTAAAGACGCTGGACCGCATCAGAATTTTGACCGGCTTGCGCCGGGGCGAATTCGACGTTTTGGTCGGGGTGAACCTGTTACGCGAAGGCCTAGACCTGCCCGAAGTTTCATTGGTCGCGATACTTGACGCTGACAAGGAGGGATTCCTGCGCAGTGAGACCTCGCTGATCCAGACAATCGGCCGTGCGGCCAGAAACGTGAATGGCGAGGTGTTGATCTACGCCGATAAGATTACCGGTTCAATTGAGCGCGCAGTCGGGGAAACAGAACGCCGGCGCGAACTGCAGACCAAATATAATAAAGCGCACGGCATCACTCCGCAGACCATTTTGAAAGAGATAAGGGACATTCTCCCGGTGAACACGGAAGCCATCCTTAATCTCGAGCTAAATGCGGTGCCGCGCTCGGCTAATGCCTTCAAACGGCTTATCGCGGACAAGGAGCGGGATATGCGGGAAGCGGCACATGAACTTAATTTTGAGTTGGCCGCTATTTTACGGGACGAGATCAGGGCTCTAAGGGAGCAATTGCCGAAAGAAGAGCGTGGTAAGCGTATTTTAAAGCCACACTGAAGATACCCCGGCCCTCCGAGGGGTTTTGATGCGCCAACCCGGAGCCTTTCGCTAAAATCATGAATATGCTATGCTTTACTCAGACGGTGGTATGGCCACCGTTTTGTCTGTAAAAAGGCCGAAAAATAAGACAAAAATCAATAAATCAATGAAAAAAGCACTTATCGGGTTAAGCGTTTTGGTAACTTTGGGTGTCGTTGCGTCGACGGCATTCGTTTTGGCTGAAAATAGTAATCAAGCTTCTGGCCAGTCAGATAATGGACAGGTTAGCGTGTCGTCTGCGAACGCGGGGGGGCAGTCTGACAGTAAGGATAATAAGGAGGGAAATACCCCGTCGTCAGTCCAGCAGTTTTTAGCCGCCGGCGGTGTTAAGCCGTTCATCGGCGATTTGGGTGAGAGCGA
>JBGQLC010000088.1:0-2960 GCA_041499885.1 Minisyncoccia bacterium | reverse complement strand
CGGCACGCACTGCTTGTCGCATTAAAAGGGAAAGTTAAAAAAATATTCGGCGATAGTCGCTTGGTTATTGATTACTGGTCAAAATGGCGAATTAAAAAAGATGTTGCGGAAGAAACCCTTGAGTTGGCACAGGAAGTTTCAGAATTACGCGAGGATTTCGAAAAGAAAGGAGGACGGATGATGCATATCTCCGGCGACGACAATCCGGCGGATTTGGGGTTCCATAGATAGCGTGTTAACATAATTGTATGTTTGAAGAACTTCCGCCAAAAGAAAACGAACCAGTGGAGCAAAAAATTGTTGATGCCATAAAAGCGGGTGGCTTGGAAAATCCCGAAGCTGTCCGGTTGATGAGTGAATGGGCAGCTCGGGAAGAAGCGCGCATAGAAACAATCTCAGATATTCCGGAAACAAGGCAAGCTCAGATTGCTTTTGAACGAAAACGAGCTCAAATTTTTACGGAGGCAGGTCATCCAGCCGCAGCGATAGATGCGTTAAATGATGCTTACATCATTGCACTCAACGAAGGGCTGGAAGAACTTTGTGAGGACATAAAACAAGAAGAATCAAAAATTTAAAAACCCCTCAACGAGGGGTTTTTAAATGCTGGCAATCCGTAAGCCGGATTCTGTCTAGGACGATCATTTATCTGGGCCCCGCATTGCTGTGGAGCTCAAGCGGCACTTCCGCCTTTCGGCGGACACGACCTTGCACTCAGTAAGGATTTAGCCGTTTCATCTCCGCTTTTTTATCCCTATCACGGAGTTGGACCGTCAAGCTTGGGATCGGGTCCTCCCGGCCCTTTCGAACCGAGACGTTTCTGCTCGCACCTCTCGCATTACTGCGGCAGGCTGTTAGCCTGTACCTTTTTATCCAGCCCCACTTCTGCAATCGACGATCTGATTACTTAGACTAAAAAAACTTAACAATTGGAATCTTATAATCTTGCATCCAATGCAGAAGTGGAGCTGGAGAGTGTCCGGACTTTCCTCACCGATGAAACATCGGCGCGATCGTCTGGATTACCAGCGTTCGTACTATAGCATATTTTCAAAGTAAAGTCAAAACTACTTTCCGGTTGATGCCAGCGTTAGGATTTCATCTTTCGGCGGCAAGCCCAAACCTTTTTTGGTGACCGAGGTATACCATTTCCGCCAGTTGCCGTAGTAGTCTTCGATCATCAGCTTCGCCAACTTTTTCTGAAGTTCGCAGTCGTAAATCAGCTTCTTTACGTTCGGCAGGTCGTCATTCGTGATGACATTGTACATCAAGCCGTATTTCTCAAATGTCCGTTTCTGGAATTGTAGGCATCCGTAAGAATAGTAGCCGTTGGCGTCAACAATACGCAGGTTTGTCCGTCCTTCGGATTCAAGCTGCACCAGATCATCCACCCAGCGGTCAAGCTCCGAAGGAGCCTGCGCAACGGCATCGGATAAGAAGCTCTGATTGAATGTGGTGCTGGTTTGGATGGCTAAGAGCGGGTTCACAAGCGTACCCGTGACTATGCTCGCAGCAAGTGTTTGTAGTATAAGGAAGTTCATAAATTGTTGGTTTTGACCGGAATCTGCTTGTTTAAGGCAAGATGCGAGCCTAGAAAATAAAAAGCTCGCGATTACACGAGCGTTAAGTCTATTGATTTATATTAAGTTGTAGGTGATTTATAGCATGTTAGAAGATTTTTGTCAACTTTATAGCCGGAAAGGACGAATATAGCGCGCGTTAACCCTCGTAAAATAAGGATAAACCGGCAATCGTGTATAATTGACCCATGATACGCTTGCGAAGGCCTTTCTATAATCGTCCGACCATACGTGTGGCGCGCGAGTTACTGGGCAAGTATGTTTTTCGCGCCTCTCATGGCAGAAAAATCATCGGTTTAATAAGCGAAACCGAGGCTTATCGGGGACCAAAAGATGAAGCAGCCCATACCTTTGGCGGACGTCGGACCAAGCGTACCGAGGCGATGTTTTGGGATGGGGGAACCGCCTATGTCTATTTTACTTACGGCATACACTGGCTTTTGAACGTTGTGACTGCCGGGGCAGGTAAGCCGGAAGCGGTTTTGATACGAGGGGTGATACCTTGCGACCAAAACAGTAATCCGATTTGGGATCGGCGGAAGGAAGCTGACGGCCCGGCCAAGGTGTGCAGATACCTACGTATTGACCGCTCGTTTTACGGGGAAGACATGGTTCCCTCAAAACGCTTGTGGATTGAAGACCGAGGGATGAAAATTTCGCGGAAGGATATAAAAAAAGGCCCACGCATCGGTATCGATTACGCGGACTTGAAGTGGCGGAAGAAACCGTGGAGGTTTTGGATAAATTAATCCGGGTTGCCTTCTTTCATTTTGCGCCGCTCCTGAAGTTTTTCTGAGATGCCGATGATGCGAGTAAAATAAAGCAATCCGGATACTAGGATTGCTGAAATTATCGCGAAATCCGTAAGCCCTAACCCAACTAACGTCCCAACGGCCGCAACTGACCATACAAGGGCAGCGGTTGTAAGTCCGCGCACGTGGTCGCCGGTTTTAATAATAAGTCCCGCGCCCAAAAATCCGATGCCCACGACGATATTCGACACGACTCTGTCTGGCAATGTGTTTTTCAAATCTGCGACTGGCAGTTGCGCGAGATAGGGCATCGCTATAGAAATCATTGAGAAAATTGTCGCGCCGCCGGCGACGAGCATGGAGGTTCGGATGCCGGCCTCTTTGCCGACGATTTCCCGCTCAAGACCCATCAATGCGCCTAACGCCATAGCGATAAGCAGCCGCAAAACCATTTGTGAAAGCGTAAGCATTTGTTTATACTCTACATTATAACAAACAAGATTCAAGCGCAATTGGACACATGCGGACACAAATCGGAGACATAAAAACTTTGGAGGGTAAAGAAGTTGAGCTTGCCGGCTGGGTGCATGCGCGACGCGACCACGGCAAGATTATTTTTATAGACTTG
>JBGQLC010000087.1:0-2998 GCA_041499885.1 Minisyncoccia bacterium | reverse complement strand
TATCGAGCAGTTCTTTATTATAGTCGCCTAATTCCTTGCGGACGGTCTTATAATCTTTTTCCGGGTCGGTGGACTCGGTGGAAATAAAATGGAAAAGGATGCGGGTACGCTCAATATGGCGCAGGAATTTAATGCCCAAGCCGCGGCCCGTTGATGAGCCCTCAATAAGTCCGGGGATGTCGGCGAGAGTAAGTTCGTAATACATACCGAGGTTAGGTTCAAGCGTCGTAAAGGCGTAATTCGCCACTTTACTTTTCGCGTTGGTGAGGCGGTTCAGCATGCTCGACTTTCCGGCATTTGGAAGTCCCACGAAGCCCACGTCCGCAATGAGCTTGAGCTCAAACCTGAATTCGAATTTTTCTCCCGGAAGGCCGGGCTGGGACTGCTTTGGCGAAGTGTTGGTGGAGGAGCGGAAATGAAAATTACCGCGCCCGCCGTTACCGCCTTTAGCGAGAAGGATTTGCTCGCCGATCTTCTCTACAGAAATATCTTTCCCTGTCGTGAGGTTATGAATAACCGTTCCTACGGGCAACTTGAATATTAGGTCTTTGCCGGCGGGGCCATCGCGAAATTGCCCGCGGCCGTCATGGCCGTTTTCGGCTTTGAATTCTTTTTTAAAACGAAATTGTTGGAGCGCGCTTATGTCCGATACACCCAGGGCATAGGCATTACCGCCTTTGCCACCGGAGGTGCCTGTTGGCCCGAGGCTCTTCATATTGGTATTAAAAGCTACGGCGCCCTTTCCGCCATTTCCCGCCGAGATTTTAATTTCGATTTCGTCTATAAGCATGAGAGAGTTGTGCTGGAGTTATACTCCTATTTTTGGATAAGACCTAATTTTACTTCGCACTGTTGTGCTCAGTATTTCCTCACCTACGTTCGTCAATTTTTATCAAAGACAGTTTTCTATCACGTCGCCAGCTTTTGATTTCAGCTTCGCGTTTTAACGCCTCCCCGCGGGTTTTATATTTTTCAGTGTATACAATTTCTCTTACTCCGCGTGCGCGGGTATAACGTCCGCCCTTCCCGCTTTTGTGCTGTTTTAATCTTCGCAAAAGGTCATTCGTTATCCCCGTATAGATACTTTTATCTTTGCATCGTAAAAGATAAACAAAATACATTCTATTAGATTATCACACAGGCGAAATGCTGCCGGACAGGGATTCGAACCCCAATTACATGGTTCAGAGCCATGTGTCCTACCATTAGACGATCCGGCAAAGTATTTATATTCTACTGAACTTTGGACAAATATCAATCGGCAAAACAAAACCCCCGCATGCGCAGGGGTGATTTACTTTGAGAGTTTGGTAATGCCTTGGGATACCGTCACTACCGAAATATTTTTATGCGACAAGTAGCGCAATATTTTTTCCAAGTTTTCCGGCGGAACCGCATAGCGCGTTCCGCTCTCATCGATGAGGTGAAACAGGAGAATGAGCCACGTTTTATCTCGCTCGCCTTGGTCGATCAGTTTCTCGATGTCGGCGACCGTAACGCTGGCTTCGACGGAATATGCCTTAAGGCTATATGGATCCGTCGATTTTGTATTGAAACCTTTGGCACATGCTCTGGCGCCGGTATACCCAGCCCCACGGACAAATTTTTCCGTGTCGGCATTGTAATCGTCGAAGGGGTAGGCGAAGGTCGCGATCGATTCTATGCCCATCGCGCGAAGTTCCATTTTTGACAGGACTATCTCGTCCCAGATCTCATTTTCCGGAAGGCAGGTTAAATAGGGATGTGTTCTGGTGTGTGATCCGATGTCGTGCCCACGAGAATTTATTTTCAAAATCTGGCTTTCCGTCATAAAGCCCTTCTTATTCAGATTTTGCGTCGTGATATAGAATGTTCCCTTCACCCCAGCTCGGTCCAGATAATAAAACGCCTGTGTGAATGCCGACAATCTCCCGTCGTCGAACGAAAGCGACACCATGCCGCGAGTAAAAGCTTCGGGAGCAGGACGCCCCACTTGAGCTATCGCCGTAGCTGCCTGAGCAGCGCAAAAAAAAATGAGAAGCAGTTTGTTCGCCGTTCGTTTCATTTCCACCTCTTTTAATGAACTGGACTCAGAGTAAATAATTTTATTGAATTAGTCAAGGCGATGAATCAAATAAGCAAGCAGGTATTCCCTTGCTATTTTCTGTTTTTATATTATAATGGGCGCGAGTAATTTGAAAACAAAAAAAGGAGGTTTTTTAGGTGTTGCAACGGCTGTGTGTTTTGATTCCCGCGAAGGATGAGGGTCTCGTGATGGCACGGACCATCAAAAGTATTCTTGCGGCCCGTGTTCTGGCTTCGGATATCTACGTCGTTGACGACGGTTCAGCCGACGATACGAGCTCTGTCGCGCGGCGTTACGAAGTGAGCGTTTTGAGGAATTGTAAAAATATCGGCAAGGCTCGCAGCATAAAGCGCGCAGTCCAATATTTCCAATTGATCAAGCGCTACCGGTTAATCGCCTTGATGGATGCCGACACGCAAGTGTCGGGCAATTATTTCAAGGAAGTGAAAAAGGGTTTTGGAAACGATGATGGTATTGCGGTTGTGTGCGGACAAGTCAAAAGTGTTCCGTACAATTGGTTAACTGCATACCGCGCGTTTTCCTACGCAATAACCCACATGATCTACCGGGGTGGGCAGGAGAATATGGGCGTGATTACTGTCGCGCCAGGTTGCGCCGCTACTTACCGAACTGCGGCCTTTGCCCGACTCGACTGGTCGAACGATACGTTGGTGGAAGATATGGATGTGACCATACAGGTTCACCGCAAGAAGCTGGGACGGATTGTGTATCGGAGGAAAGCTCTGGTTTACACGCAAGATCCGCGAACCATTCGGGATTACGTGAAGCAGCTAACCCGATGGCACACCGGCACTTTCCAGATCGGTATAAAGCACAAAATGCTGACCGGTTTGGCAAAGATTGATTGGGAATACAAGTTCCTGATGGGCGAAGGACTCTTCTTCGCTCTTTGGTTCACGCTGATGCCGCTTT
>JBGQLC010000086.1:0-3024 GCA_041499885.1 Minisyncoccia bacterium | reverse complement strand
TGCCGGGTAGCTATGTATGGAAGGGATAAGCGCTGAAAGCATCTAAGCGCGAAGCCTACCCCAAGATAAGGTAGTATGGTGTGGTTGAAGACTACGACCTTGATAGGCTCTAGGTGTAAGCACTGCAAAGTGTTTAGCCGAGGAGTACTAATCACCTTGCCGGCCATCCCAATACTGATTTACGTTAGACTTTATCTTTTTTAAGGGTGAAGTTTTTATAAAAATGAACCGCATAGGATATTTATGCGTCGGTGTTCTATCGCAGCGTGTACCACCTCTTCCCATTCCGAACAGAGAAGTGAAAGCGCTTCGATCCAATGATACTTGCTGCTTCGGCGGCTGGGAAAGTAGGATATGCCGACACATAAGCATCGTATGCGGTTTTTATATTTTTTCGGACGTAAAACACGACAATTGACAATGTGTTTCATTTATGATACCATGGGGCCAGTTCAAGAAAGGAGGCCTTATGGCCAAGAAGCGTGCGCTTCGGATTCGGAAAGCCTTGCATCTCCGCAATTCGGCGGAGCAGGGTCATGGCTGGGCGGCTCGTCAGGCCGCGCGGCGCTCCGGACACAAGTCGGGCGGGCGTGGACGGAGAAATCCTCTGCGCTCCGCGGGCTATCACGGATAGCCTTGATATCCATCTCACCCCGCCGGGAAACCGGCGGGGCTTTTTCTTAAGTTTTTTTGCGGATAGTGTTAGAATTATTTTATTGGCATGGAAAACTTTGAATCAAGCAACGAACGCGAACGAAGGGAGGTGGAATTACATGAATTGAATATGGAGCTTCAAGATGCCGCAAGGAATCTTGCAAGTCACATTGACCAATTCAATCCGTACTCCGGGCGGCAATTCTCCGATGAAGAACTTGAGGCCGCCGGCCATTTTTCCAAAATTATAGAAAAAGACATCGACGCCGATATTATAAAAATTAAAGAGCTGGGCACAAAACGGAAGGAGTTGCGGATGGAGCTAGACAAAGATAATTCACTTTAATAAATTTCACTCATGCATCGGCGGATCAAACAGATTTTATACGCCTTGCTCTATCTTATTTTTTGGGGTGGAGTAGCTGCCTTGGTTTATACTTTTTTCTTGAAACCGCCGGCATCGTGTTTCGACAACATTCAAAATCAAGGCGAGCAAGGAGTAGATTGTGGCAGTCCGTGCGCGAAAGTTTGCCTGCCGGTGGATTATCAGCCGATTACACCCGTGGGCGATGTGCAGATTTTCTCGCTTGCTACTAGCACAGCCGGTTCCGGCTATTCCGGTAGCGTAAGTCTACTGGCCCGGCTTCAGAATCCGAATGCGAGCATCGCCGCGATGAGTTTTGATTACACGATAACTTTTTATGACGAGAGTGGAACCTCGACCGCCTTGGCTACGGGCCAGTCGTTTATTTACGGCGCGGATATAAGATATATCGATTTGCCCAACTTCCGGCTGCCTCAGGGCATGACGGTTGTGCGCGCTGAAATTTCAACCGCGAATCCGGTATGGATCTATGCTATTGATTGGCCGAAGCCAAATGTTGCAGTACAGAATTTCACAAGCTTACTTTCACTCGGCACGTTAAAAGTTCAGGGACGGCTTACCAACAATGACACAGTTATCTTGCCTTCGGTTAGCGCGGTGGCAATTTTTGCCGATAGCGACGCAAGACCAATCGGCGTGTCGGAAATGGTACTCGATAATCTTGCGCCGGCTGAGACGCGCGATTTCGACATACTTCATCCGGGTATTGCCGGCGTAGATTTGTCCAAAACTCAAGTTTTTGTATACGCTAAACGACCGTGATCGCGCTTTTCGTTCCTCTCGGAATTATTTTGGCCGCTAGTTTAATAGCGCTTTCAAGCATCTCAACGCACCTTTTTCTTTTACAACTCGTTTGGATCGCGGTCGGCGGGGGAATAATATTTTTGTTTCATAAATTTGATTGGAAGTCGCTATTGAATTATCAGTGGATTATCTGGAGCGTGTATGGCCTAGCGGTTTCGCTTCTCGTGTTTGTTGACGTTCACGGGACGACCATCCGTAACGTGAAAAGCTGGTTTGTGCTGGGGCCCATAAACTATCAGCCGGTTGAGCTCGCCAAAATCGGTTTGATTTTGGTTTACGCGCTCTACTTCAGCAAGCGGCATTTGGAGATCGCGCATTTTAGGCATATCTTTTTTTCTTTTCTTATTTTCATTGTGCCAATGGGACTTGTTATCTTGCAGCCAGATTTGGGTTCGGCCTCGATACTCCTCGCAATCTGGTTTGGTTTCCTTTTGGTTTCCGGGCTGCCCCGTAAATGGATAATCATAACGTTTGCTGGAATAATTCTTGCGGCCTTCATGGGCTGGCATTTTGTTCTAAAAGATTATCAGAAGCAGCGGATTACCGGATTTTTGTATCCTCAGAAAAACGCGCTGAGCATCAACTACAACGTGAATCAGGCAAAAATAGCGATTGGTTCGGCCGGGCTTTGGGGTAAGGGCTATCATCAAGGCACACAGACCCAGCTTGGATTTTTGCCCGAGCCGGCCGCGGATTTTATTTTAGCCGCATTCATCGAGGAGTGGGGAGTGGCCCTGGGGCTCGTCCTTATCGGAGCATTTTTGATTTTGGTGTTGAGAATTTTAAAGATAGCTATGCTGACCGACCAGAATTTTGAAAAATTCATATGCATCGGTTCGGCAATCATGTTTATGATGCAGTTTATCCTGAATTCCGGTTCGGCTACCGGCCTTTTGCCCGTAGTCGGTGTTCCATTCCCGTTTTTAAGCTACGGTGGTTCAAATTTGTTGACGAACTTTTTCTTACTATCTATTATTAACGCCATTGCTCGACGTTCTTAATAAAAATAAGGTTATCGCATTTACGACTATGGCCGCGGCGCTTGTCTTCGGTGGCTGGCTTGGCGTTGGTGTTTTACTTCCGCCAGAGCCGGCCAATGCAGCCGTGCAAACTTTCGAAATAAAGCCTGGTGAGGGCTTTCGAGAAATAGTCTCAAGTTTGGGCGAGGCGCGCCTTGTTCT
>JBGQLC010000085.1:0-3056 GCA_041499885.1 Minisyncoccia bacterium | reverse complement strand
CCCCCACAAAAACCCACCTCCCCCATTTTTTAAGCTCGTCCCTGAAAGCGTTCACCCTCTCTTCGGAAGGGGCGTCAAAGGGAAGGGTGGGGACGGGGTTGTAGCGGATTAAGTTCACCTTGCAAAGCAAATCCTTGCAATACCAAGGGCAACCTGCATCGCCTCAAGGTGCGGCGCGCGCACTGCGTTGATAACTTGCGCAATCCCACCGATAAAACACACCCATATTCCGACGTATAAGCCTAAAGCGATTCCCACAAGAATCAGCAAAACACCAAACAATGCTTTCACGCACGCCCCTTCTTTAAACGAATAGCTAAAGTTTAATGTAAACCCCCTTTGGATTCCTGTCAACGCCTATAACAACTCCCCTTTCCGCGCAATGGCCAAGTGGTCATAGGCCGCGGGCAGAGCAATGCGTCCGCCGGGGGTGCGCTGTAAAAAACCCAAGGCCATCAGATACGGCTCATAAATGTCCTCGATTACGCCACGCTCTTCGTTTAAGGCGGCGGCAAGCGTTCCAACGCCGACTGGACCTCCTCCAAATTTTTCGATGATAATCGTCAGCAGCTTCCGATCATGCGGTTCGAGCCCGCGGTCGTCGATATCCAAAAGCTCAAGGGCTTTTTCAGAAGTTTTCTCGTCGATAGTTCCGTTACCATGCACTTCGGCATAATCACGCGCGCGTTTTAATAAACGGTTGGCTATCCGTGGCGTGGCACGCGAAGCCTTGGCAAGAATTCCGATGGCGGCATCATCTGTTTTTACTCCCAAAATATTCGCCGAGCGGCGGATTATCGATTCAATGTCCTCGGGTGAATAAAATTCCAGGCGGAATGTAGCTCCGAAACGCGAACGGAGAGGCTGAGAGAGCAAATTTTCGCGCGTGGTCGCCGCAATCAAAGTAAAGGCGGGCAAATCAAGCGAGATGGTGCGCGCGCTTGGTCCCTTACCGATTATAAGATGCAATTTGCGCGACTCCATCGCCGGATAAAGCACTTCTTCGATTAAGCGGTTGATGCGGTGAGCCTCGTCGATAAAAAGCACGTCGTTAGGCTCAAGATTCGTCAATATCGCGGCGAGGTCGCCCATCTTCTCAAGCGCCGGACCGGAAGTCGTTTTAACGCTAGCGTTCAATTCTCTACCGATCAGATACGCGAGAGTCGTCTTGCCCAAGCCCGCCGGACCGGACAATAGAATATGGTCCATGGCTTCTCCACGCTTTCCGGCGGCGTCGATAATTACGCGCAGATTATTCTTTATTTTTCCTTGACCGACGTAGTCGGCCCAAACGGCAGGCCGAAGCGCCTGGTCTATGCCGTGATCGTCAGCGGGGACTAAATTTGAAGCGGTTGACATGGTTTATGCTGATTTATATTATGTACTTCGCCCCCGTTCGGGCAGTTTTATTTCCTATTTTTATGCCTCTTGACAAAATGAAAGTTATATGCTAACATCTGAACCAGATAGTCAGCTCAAATCTGGGGGCAGGAATTATTTTTAGATTTAGGATGGATTGGTTTCGGCGAATCCTCTCCTCAAAGTAATTCTAACCTCTTTTATGTTTACATAGAAGAGCACTCCATCCTTCTCACGAGGGACACGCCCCCAGGTTTGAGGTGAGTATCTTTTTTTATTTTAAAATTACGGCCAGGCTATCTCTCCGGTAACGCTCTCCACTTCGCTCCATGTGGTCATACCGGAAAGCACTTTCAATATTCCGTCTTCCTGCATGGTAACCATTTCTTGTTTTTTCGCCAGTCCGCGCAAAGCGGAATAAGACGCCTCTTTCAAAATCAATTCTTCTAATTCCGGTCCGGCGCGGAAAAATTCAAAAACTCCACGCCGTCCTTTATAGCCGAAATGATTGCACACGTCGCACCCAACCGGTTCATATACGGTGTAATGCTCGTAGGCCGAGCGGTCAACCCGCTTGGGCAACCCGTCAAGAAATCTTTTTAATTTTGCCTGCATCTCCGGCGATACCTCAGAGACCTTTTTGCAATTGTCGCAAAGTTTGCGCACCAGGCGCTGGGCGATAACAAGCGAGAGCGCCGGTCCAATGCTCTGCGCCTTAGTTCCCAGATCGATCAGTCGCGGAACCGCGCCTACGGCGTCGTTGGTATGCAGTGTTGAGAGTACTAAGTGTCCGGTCAGCGCCGCTTGAAGCGCGATATCCGCGGTCTCAAGGTCACGAATTTCACCGACGAGTATAACGTCCGGGTCTTGACGCACGATTGCGCGCAAACCTCCGGCGAAGGTATAGCCGACTTCCGGGTTAACCTGTGTTTGCTCGATGCCGATAATGCGATATTCTATAGGATCTTCAACGGTGATAATTTTAATCTCCGGATTCACCAGTTTTTTAAGAAACGCGTAAAGCGTGGTTGTTTTTCCGGAGCCGGTGGGGCCGGTATTCAATATCAAACCATTGGGCTTGGTCAGTTCATGACTGACTATTTCCATGTCATCGGGACGAAGGCCTAATTGATCGAGGCCTACGTTTATTGCGTCGGGGTCCAAGACGCGCATTACGATGGTCTCTCCGAATTCGGACGGAATTATTGAAACGCGGACCTCGACTTCCTTGCTGGCCAACTCAATTGTAAAACGGCCATCTTGTGGTTCACCATGCACGTTAATTTTAAGACCGGAGAGTAGTTTGATGCGCGTGACCAGCGCCCCGTAATTCTTTAGCGGCAAACTATCGGTAATATCATGAAGCAACCCGTCGAGCCTAAAGCGCACCCGCGCCTTCTGCTCCTCGGCTTCGAAGTGAATATCGGATGCGCGGTTTGACATTGCTCCGGCCAACAGAGTCTCAAGCAGGCTGGTAGTGGAGGTTTTTGCGAAATCAAAACCCTCCACTTCTTTCTGTACGGTTTGAAAGGTAGTCAGCTGTTTCAATAATGCCTCAAAACGCACTTTTTCTATTTCAACCTTACCGGTAATCTCCTTGGCCTCCTCGGCCACAAATTTATATAAATGCTGCGCCTGCGTAAGTCCGGAAAGCGAGGTAATAAAAATTTTAGGAACATATTTTCTCCCTTCCAGTT
>JBGQLC010000084.1:0-3115 GCA_041499885.1 Minisyncoccia bacterium | reverse complement strand
GTCACCGGCAAGGACCAGCCCTTCGCCATAGCCGTCACGAGTGGGCTTCTGCAGAATATCCTCGGCGAATATTTTTTCGGACAATTTTACTTCTTTATTGATCATTTTATTTATAGTGAGCTTGTCGAACTATTCGTGCTCGCTTTTTATTTTACCGTCCAGCGTCCGAAGCTCTTTTAGCGCGCGCTTCGCCTCATCAGGTTTGGGCGGCTTCCCGTGCCAAACAAAATCATTTTCCATGAAGCTAACGCCGCGGCCTGGAATCGTGTGGGCGATTATGACGGTCGGTTTTTCATAAATCGCCTTGGATTCGGCAACCGCACTGATGATTTGCCTGAAATCATGACCGCTTATCTCGAGCACGTGCCAGTTGAATGCTTCGTACTTTGCCTTCAGCGGCTCCAAGGGCATCACATTCTCGGTAAATCCGTCGATTTGGATATTATTGCGATCGACTATCGCGGTTATATTGTTCAATTTATTTTTCCCGGCAAACATTACCGCCTCCCAAAAATTTCCTTCCTGATGCTCTCCGTCCGAGGTCAGACAGTAGACACGGTATTTTTTATGGTCAAGCCTTGCGGCAAGCGCCATCCCGATAGCCTGCGAAAGGCCGGAGCCTAACGGCCCTGAGGTCGTCTCAACGCCAGGTAGAGATTTCCGGTGAGGATGCCCTTGCAGGCGAGAGTTAAGCTGCCGCAACGTCTTTAGCTCCTCCACCGGGAAATAGCCCGAGCGGGCAAGCGCGGCGTAAAGTATCGGGCAGATATGCCCGTTCGATAAAATCAGCCGGTCGCGGTCAGGCCAATTCGGCTTCTTCGGGTTGTGATGCAAAATATGAAAATATATAGCCGCGAAGACATCGGCCATACCTAAAGGCCCGGCGGAATGACCGGAACCGGCCACGACCAGAGTGCGGATGACATCCTCCCGCAAGCGGTTTGCCATTTCTTCAAGATACTGCAACTTTTTTTCGTGAAGCGGTTCGAGCATCGGATTAGATGTGGAATATGTCTTTCACGATTACGTATCCAATAAAAATACCGATTATGCCGATCACTCCGGCAAAAGCCGTGGGCACTGGAGGGGGCAATTTAAAAAGAGTAAATACTGCGCCGAGAAATATTCCCGTTGCCAATGATTTTAAAATTAGTGCGATATCCATTTTTAAATTTCTTTGAGCCGTTCGTACATTAAAAGCGGAACTCCCTCATTAAAAATCGTCGTGGCCGAAACAATAATATTCGCTCCCGCGTCTTTTGCTAAACGGGCGTTTTCCAAATTCATTCCTCCGTCCACTTCAATTGTAGCATCGGGGAACCGTTCGCGTAACGTCTTTACTTTTTGCATGGTTAGCGGTAAAAAATTTTGGCCGGCGATTCCCGGATGCACACAAAGGACCTGAAATGACTTACAATCGCCAAGATAAGGCTCAAGCGCTGAAACCGCAGTTTCGGGATTTGTCGAAAGCATCAACTCCGAATGTGATGCGTGCGCGGCCTCGAAAATCTCTTTCCAGGATTGCTCGCTAATCGTCTCAACGTGCACGATGATCCTCGCCGCACCGGCTTTTAGCCACTCATGGACCAAAGACAGCGGCTCTTCCGCCATCAGATGAACTTCCAGTTTTAACGAAGTTTTCATTCCCGCCCAGCGGGCAGGGTCGGACCATGTCTTATTGAACGTGTATCTGCCATCGGCGACATCAATGTGAACCCACCGCGCGAAAGATTCGGCGATGCGCGTTTTTATCGACACGCACGCAAAATCCTTATAGTGGCAATTTACCGCCGGTATTATCTCAAGCATTTTCCAATTTACTGATTTTATCTATCCTGCGCCGGAAGCGGTCCTCCGGAGAAAATTTTGTTTCTATAAAAAGACGCGCAAGATTTTTGGCGTCATCCGCGCTCAGGTAATCCGCCGCTAGAGCGAGTATGTTTATATTGTCGTCATGCCGCGCGTCAAAAACCTGGTCTCCGGATAAGGCCAGTGTTGCCCGAACACCCCGAAATTTATTAGCGGCGATGTCAGCTCCCGCACCCGAACCGCAAATTACTATTCCCTTAATGTTATCTGGATCCTTAGCCACTTCTTTCGCCACAGCGGAAGCAAAATCGGGATAGTCGTCCCCCTCGTCATAAACCGAATTACCTACGTCAAACACTTCGTAACCTTGCTGTTTAAAAAAATCCTTTAACGTATTTTTAAGCTCAAACCCACGGTGGTCTGCGCCAATGTAGAGTAGCATTACCTTTATTATACCAGACCGGAAGGCACAGATCGTTTTGACGATGAAAACTATCGGGCGCAGAACGAAAGCGAACTGCTTAAAGCACAAGCCTGAGCTTTAATCGTTTCGATTTGCTCGCAAAGACTCCTAAGCGCGGCGTCGTTTGGATACTGCTGGAAGCACTTCCCGCCACCGACTATAGGTGCCGGAATCGGACTGGGACTAGGAGAAGAACTTCCGGAACCCACGCCAGTTAGCGCGGTTACATCCAGCCGGTCAACACGCACAACTTTGTCACTATCCGCGTAATAATTCGGCCCACCAAATTGAACCACTTGATAAGTACCCGTCGGGATATTCGCGGTCCTATAAATATGAAGATATGTCTTTGAACCGTCCGATTTAACCAAAGAAGCCGGTCTATTGAATATATTTATCGCCGGATCGGTTATGCCCGCATTCCAGGGAACCGCACCGTCCTCTTTTAATGTGCTAGTCGCAGGCATCGGGCTAGAGGAAAAAATCTGCTTCATACCAAAGACTGCGGTGCGCTGATTCGCAGGCATTCTGTATTGCGGATATTGAGGGTTTGGAATACTGTCGGCCGCATCTGCGATAAGTATAGGATAGCCCCCTGGAATACTGCGTACGGCGGGAGTGCCTTTTACAGTTAAAATACTTTCACGCGTAAGCGAGAGGTCATTAAGATTTAAGCTGTATAATGCGACTCCTCCCTGCTCTTTACTCACACCTTTTACCTCAGCGATTCTCCATGTCTTGAAAAGATAAACCTTGCCGTTAACCATTGCTTGACCAATAACCATTCCGCTACCCACGGCTATCCCCGGTCCTCGGCGAAGGATGGTCGCATTTGAGGCACTT
>JBGQLC010000083.1:0-3120 GCA_041499885.1 Minisyncoccia bacterium | reverse complement strand
GTTCCGTTCGGATATTTTCAAACAGACACCGCCAGTTAGGAAATGAAGTCATTGGCTCGCCCGCTACGCGGGCTCGCCAACCGTTTTTCGGGGAAATTTCAAGCCGTTTTGTATTCAGTAAGGCCAAAAGCGGGCTTTTCTAAATCTTTATGAAATACTTTATCTACACACGAAAATCTACCGAGAGCGCGGAACGACAAGTAATGTCGCTTGAATCCCAACTTTCCGAATTGAAAGAATTTGCCGCCAAAGAAAAACTTGAAATCGTCCCTTCCTTATTTATTCGCTTTTGATAAACTATATTTATGAATAAAGATATCATGCTGGGCATTCTAATAGGTTTTATACTCACCGTTATTCTATTTGGAGTAGGCAGCTTTTTTCTGTATCCAAAATTAGGCCAACTATTTGGAGGCAGTCAACCAACAGGTTCAGATTATAGTAATCGCCAAAACAATCCGGGCGGTAATTGCGCACCGGCCACCGGCGAAACAGCATTTAGCGGCAAGGTCTCTACAATTTCTCCCCCCGATCACCCCGAGTACAAACAGTACGTCTTACAATCCGCAGATGGTCAAATAACTGCCTATTTGATTGCTACTCCTGCTCAAGAATCAATCCTGCAGGGCAAGACTGGCAAAGATGTTCAAGTCAACGGTACGCCTGCCGCACCAAACGGGTCATGGACTGGCGGGGTAAAAGTCACTACCATCTGCCCTTAGTTACTATCTCTCTGGTTTTAGAATTTGCCGCCAAACCTGCCTGCTGGCAGGCAGGGAAAAACGTGAAATTTATATATGCCCTCCTTCGAACATAAAAAACCTCCGGAAACGTATCAGGAAAGCGGCGAACATGTTCACCGGCTTGAGCTTACGGAAAACGGCGAAAAAGTCGGATACGCGGAGTTTGACTACCGCAACGACCCGTTTCCTTTCTATTACATTTCGCTAATCTTTGTGGACCGCGAGCAGCGGCAAAAGGGTTTTGGGAGTGAAATACTGCGAAAACTAAACAAGTTTTTGGACGAAAAGGGGCGGGCAGGTTTCCTTATCAACGCCATAAGCTATAAAAATCCGGCACGAAATATGTACGCAGAGCATGGCTGGGAACTGTTGCCCGGGAAAGAGGACTATTACGTATATAATTTACCTAAAGACTTGGAACCGGGACGATTGGAAAAAGCACTATATCAGATCAGGCGGCAGGTGCTTAATGAGGATTTGCCGAAGCGAAACGCGGCCTGAGGTTTGATTCGCGCTATCAAATTTGATAGATTGTAGCAGAAAGCAACGGGAAATCGCCGCCGGAGTAGCTCAGCGGTAGAGCAGCTGTTTCGTAAACAGCAGGCCGCGAGTTCAATTCTCGCCTCCGGCTCACACATGGAACAAGAATTAAAAGAACTTAAAGAGGCGTTGCCCCGCTTGGCGGGGCGGCTTTGAGGTCGCGGCGAAGCAGAAGCGGGTAGCCGAGCTTGAGGCAGACATGGCTTCGCCGTCTTTTTGGTCGAATCGTGAAGTCGCGGACCAGAAAATAAAAGAACTCGGGGAATTGCAGGACCTCGTAAACCGATATGAGGAAATAGAACGGGGGTTGGCCGAACTTCAAAAAAATTCTGACGAAAATAAATTTTACGATTTACGCCGGAAATTCCGCGAGCTGGAACTCCGCGAATTATTCAAAGGCAAATACGACAAATCAAACGCGGTCGTTTCGGTGTTTCCCGGCGCCGGCGGCGAGGACGCGGAGGACTGGGCCCGGATGCTCAGGGAAATGTACGAAGGGTACGCCAAGCGGCGCGAATGGAAAGTAAAAGTAGTTGATGACAACATCCGCTCGTACACGTTTGAGCTCAGCGGCAGCTACGCGTATGGATATCTTAAGCACGAATCCGGCGTGCATCGCCTTGTGCGCATTTCACCGTTTTCTCCGAAAAAGTTAAGGCATACATCTTTTGCGTTAGTTGAAGTTTTGCCGGAGTTGCCGGCGCTCGAAGCGAGCAGGCTCCAGATTCCGGAGAGCGATCTCAGATTCGAATTTTCCCGTGCCGGCGGGCCGGGAGGGCAAAACGTTAACAAAGTTGAGACCGCAGTACGGGTGGTGCATTTGCCGACAGGCCTCGCGGTTTCGTCCCGCGCGGAACGCTCACAGGCGCAAAATCGCGAGAAGGCGCTTTCGGTCCTGAAGGCGCGGTTGTTCCAGCTGATGGAGAAACACAACATCGAAACCTTGGGCGACCTGCGCGTGAACGTCAAACCGGAGTGGGGGAATCAAATTCGTTCCTATGTTTTAAACCCATATCAATTGGCCAAAGACCACCGCACCGAAATCGAAACCCCGCGGATTGACGAGGTTTTACGGGGAGAACTTGATATATTCATAGAAGGAGAGTTAGAATTATTGAAATAGGAATAACTAAGACGTTTCGGCGTCTTTTAACATGCCCATGATAGTCTTTCAAAACGTTTCTAAAACCTACAACCATCACACTACCGCCCTCGATGAGGTAAGTTTTAAGGTGGATCCAGGGGAATTTATATCGCTGGTTGGCCGTTCCGGAGCCGGCAAATCGACCGTTATCAAGCTTTTAATCGGGGAAGACAAGCCGACCAAAGGGCGCGTTTTCTTCGGACAATATGAGGTCAATAAATTGAGCGATAAGGAATTGCCCAAATTCCGACGCCGCATCGGCATCGTTTTCCAGGATTTCCGGCTTTTGCCGATGAAAAGCGCGTACGAGAACGTGGCTTTCGCGCTTGAAGTTGCCGGCCGGCCGCAGAGCGAGATCGTCGAGCTGGTGCCTCAAGTTTTGGATATGGTCGGCCTTTCCGACAGGATGAAAAATTTTCCGAGCGAACTTTCCGGTGGAGAAAAGCAGCGCGTAGCCATTGCGCGGGCAATGGTGCACCGCCCCGATGTCATTATCGCCGACGAGCCGACCGGCAACCTCGACCCGTTCAACACTTGGGAAATTATCAATTTATTGAAAAAAATCAACGAGCTTGGGACCACGCTGATTCTTGCGACGCATGACCGGGAGATAATCAATGCTTTGGATAAGCGCGTCGTTACGCTTGACCGCGGCCGGATGATTCGCGACGAAGAGAAGGGAAAGTACATTCT
>JBGQLC010000082.1:0-3141 GCA_041499885.1 Minisyncoccia bacterium | reverse complement strand
GCTTATTTTCATCTCGGCGTCGTCCACTACTACGGCAAAATTATATAAAGGCGTTTCCAAATCCTTGGCCAACGGCATGTCGCCAAAAAGAGCGGCATCAAAAGAAACGTTGCCACGGATAAGATCTTTGAATTCTACGCGGCTCTCGGGTGTTTTAAAGCGGATAAGCTGCGGCGATTTACCGGCTGGAGGTGATTCAAGGTTGCGACAATGGCCGCTGTATTTTGGCGGCAAGCCTTGGGCAATCATCGACTGGCGTTCCGCCTCCAGATCTTCTTTGGTGCAATAACAATAATAGGCCTTCTTTTCGTCAAGAAGTTTTCCCAAATATTTTTTGTAAATATTTGTCCGTTCGCTCTGCCGATATGGTCCGCAGTCCCCTTCTTTGCCCGGGCCTTCGTCCCATGGAATATTAAGCCAGCCCAACGATTCGAAAATATTATCCTCGAATTTTTTTTCGGAACGCTCTTTGTCCGTATCTTCTATGCGCAAAACAAAAGCGCCGTTATGGGCTTTTGCAAAAAGAGCGTTAAATAGCGCTGTTCGGGCGCTACCCAAATGCAACGGCCCTGTCGGAGAAGGCGCGAAGCGCACCCGCACTGGTTTTTCCTGTTTTTCCATCATCCAAGCTTGATTTTACCACAAAAAACAAGGTTTTGTTATACTATGCCGCGGACTCAAGCAGCCTTTCCTTTTTGAGCTCAGCCACAATTTCTTTAGATATTTCAATAAGTTCGTTGCGATTGCGCAAATTATCTGCGTCTTCGATATGCGATTTACCCAACACCATTTCTTCCAAATATACGTCCCGCAGGTCGAGCGCACGATTGTATGCCTCTCTTAAATCTTTTGACGGATTTTCAAGATGAGAAAACGCGTCCATAATTTCATGGATGAGATGATCTATGTCGCCGCGGATGTCTTCCTTTTTCCCTTCATAATTTCGAGTAATTTGTTCCATTTTAATTTAATTTTATAGATTTATGTCAGCCTCAATAGTTCTTCGGCTATCACCTTGGCCGCATCCTGTTTATAAAAGCTTTTCGCGGCTGCACTCATGGATTTCTGCCTATCAGGGTTGGATAAAATAGCTTTCATATCGGAGATAATTATCTGCGGCGAGAGATTGCGCTCCTCAACCACCAATGCGGCTCCCGTTTTGGCATAAGCGTAGGCGTTGGCCCTCTGGTGGTCGTTTGCCGCCCCGCTAAGCGGGACTAAAATCGACGGTTTTTCGAAAGCGGCGATTTCAAACACACTGCCGCTGCCCGCTCTGGCAAGCACAACATCAGCCGCCGAAAGCGCAAGCGGCATCTCGTTTGAATCGAGGTAGGCCATTGGCTGATACCGGTTTTTGAGTTCGGAGGCGACCGAAACCTCCATCATCGCGGCCTGGGTTAGTTTTTTGATGTCCGTAAAATTTTCTCGCCCCGTTTGGTGGAGAATCTGCGTTTGCGCTACGAGCGCGCCAAGATTCAGAGCGACGAATTCATTGATGTGCCGCGAACCTTGCGACCCGCCGACCACAAACAATAACGGTTTGCTCGCGTCAAAACCGAGACGCGCTTTTGCTTCCGCTTGTGTAAGTTTTCCCCCGACCAGCTCAGGACGCACCGGCGTGCCGGTCACTGCGGTTTTTTGCGGATTGAAATATTGTTTTGCATCTTCAAAGCTTACCGCTATCCGCCTGGCAAAACGGCTGGAGAGAAGATTGGTCAGTCCCGGTGTCGCGTCTGATTCATGAATCATAACCGGTATGCGGTAAAACCAAGCGGCCATCACGACCGGCAACGCGCCCGGACCACCTTTTGAAAATACGGCGTCAGGCATAAACGCGTATACCTTGAACCAAGCTTGAAGCATGCCGATAAAAAATTTCGGGATGTCGATTATATTCATGATTGAAAAATATCTGCGTATTTTCCCAGAAAGAATCGGCATAAATCTGATGCCACGGCCGGTGATTTCCTTGGCATATTCATCGTTCGGGCCCATATAAGCGAGCTTCAAATTTAGGCCGCTCTCTTCCGCGATTTTGCCGACAGTTTCGGCTATTGCGATAAGCGGATAGACGTGCCCTCCGCTGCCTCCGCCGGTTAAAAGTATTCTTGATTCTTTGCTGCCTTGCGCCATGTTTTATTAAGTTTACAGATGTTTAGGCCGATTTGGAAATATTCAGGGCGATGCCGGAAATTGCCATAAAAACAGCGAGAGCCGTTCCGCCATAACTTACTAGCGGCAAGGGAATGCCGGTCAACGGAAGTAATCCTGAAATTGCGCCTATATTAAAAATGGATTGGGAAGCGATGATAACGCCGAACCCCACCAATATTAGCCTGCCAAATTGATCGCGTGCGTGTTTGGCTAGCCAAAGTAGGCGGAAAGACAGCAGGGCAAAAATAACGATCAGTACTCCCCCGCCGACAAACCCGAGCTCCTGCGCGGCCACCGCGAATATCGAATCGTCGACCACGGCCGGCAAAAAACTTACTTTTGAACCGGAGCCTCCATACCCGGTGCCCCAAAGCCCTCCGGAACCTATGGCAATCAGCGCCTGATTCAGATGGTAATTCGCCCCTTGGCTATCCTGATTTTTATCCAAAAAGCTTGTGACCCGGGCAAAACGGTAGGGCGTAAAATAAATAACCGCGCCGAACAAAACGACTCCGCCCAAAAGCATTAGGCTGATGTATTTGAACGGCGCGCCGTGTACAAAATACATTGCAATCGCCGTAGCCATCAGAATAACAACGGTACTTGTGGCTGGCTGTAAAAGTAGCAGGCTTGCGGTTATGCCGCAAACTATCAAGAACGGCAGGAACCCTTCAAAAAAAGATTTCGCGCGGTTGGCTTTCATGCCGGCAAGCCATGCGGCGAGATAAATAACGAAAGAAAGTTTGAGCAATTCTGCCGGTTGAAAAATTATCGGTCCGATACTAAGCCAACGGCTGGCTCCACCGGAAGAATAGCCAAGCGGCGTAAAAACCAACGCCAAAAGGCCGAGATTCAGCAAAAGAAATACAACTGCTATTTTCCTCAAAAGTCTGTAATCCAATAAATAAAAAATAAAGAATGCGGCAAGACCCGGCAAAAATCCATAAAGCAACTGATGTTTAAGGTAATAATAGCTGTCATTGAATT
>JBGQLC010000081.1:0-3181 GCA_041499885.1 Minisyncoccia bacterium | reverse complement strand
TTGCCAGACATACGACTTAACTTAAATTCTCAAAACCTTCCAATGCTTTTGCCTTACCGTGTTCACGCACTTTCTCCAATGCTTTAGCTTCGATCTGACGAATACGTTCGCGGGTCACGCCGAATACCTTGCCCACCTCTTCAAGGGTATGACTAACGCCATCCTCAAGGCCAAACCGCATCGCAAGAATTTTCTGCTCGCGCTCGGTCAGGTCCACCAAAATTTCTTTTATCAAATCCTTTAAGAGCGAATGGGTCACTGACTGGTCAGGCGTGATGTTTTTTTCGTCAGGGATAAAGTCCGAAAGGGTTGAGTCTTCTTCATCGCCCACCGGTTGCTCGATTGAAAGCACTTCCTGCGAAATTTTCTGTATGTGCTGCACCTTCTCTACTTCTAAGCCCATCTCGGCGGCGATTTCCTCCGGCAACGGGTCGCGACCCAGTTCTTGTATCAGTTGCCGGCGCACCTGGGCGTATTTTGAAATGGTCTCTACCATATGCACCGGAATGCGGATGGTGCGCGACTGGTCGGCCAGAGCGCGGGTGATGGCCTGCCGAATCCACCAAGTGGCATAAGTAGAAAACTTGAAGCCTTTGCGATAATCAAACTTCTCCACGGCGCGCGATAAACCGATATTCCCCTCCTGTATCAGGTCAAGGATGCTCAAATTGGGGCTGCGATTCACGTAGCGCTTGGCAATTGAGACCACTAGGCGCAAGTTCGCGCGCATCAGCCGCTGCCTCGCTTCTTCATCTCCCTTCTCGGAACGCTTGGCAAGCTCCCGCTCTTCATCTTTGGTCAAAAGCGCGGTCTTACCGATTTCTTTTAGATACAATTGCACCGCATCGGGCGTCTCACCAGGCATGTCAAAATCGGCTTCCGATCCTTTTGTGTCAATATCTTTTGAGAGGTCGATAAGCCCGCTCGTTTCAATTACCTTGATATTAGCTTGCTCCAACCGGTCATAAATCTCCTCCAAAAACTTCAAGTCGCCTTCTATCGCCGGAAAGTAATACAGTATCTCGTTATCGGTCACAAAGCCGCGCGGACGGCCGCGGTCAATCAGTTCGTTAAGAGCATTTTCGCTTACTTTGGCCTGCGCAGCTTTTTTGCCGGAGAGCTTTTTTTCTTTTTTTGCCGGCTTGCCCTTCTTAGCCGGGTGTGCCTTTTTCGCCTTGTGGCGTAAGGCTTTTTTCTTCGGTTTTGCTTTTTTTGAAGGACGTTTAATTTGGGCCATTACAAAAGATACCTTATTGTACCACGATTTTTTTATTTGGCTATAGTTTGGGCAATCCGTTCAATTCTTGAAGCAAACTAGAAAGGCGCGTCTCATTTCCTTCGGCCTCGGCTTGTTTGATGGATTTCGATAGTTCCTGCCGACGCTCCTTAAAATATTCTTTTTTTAGGTGCCCCATAAGCGGCTCCAGCTTCTCGTGCGCTTCGGGTAACTCCGCGCGCAGCATGATTAGGTTCAATATTGAATCCAAATTCGGGCTAAGAGATTTTTTTTCTCCGGACTTTAAAATAGAAAAAGCCTCTTTGGACGCGGGGCTCAAGTACTGGAAAGCGTCCTCCGCCTCCTTGAGCCTCTTTTGCCCCACCATGGCGGCAAGCAGCTCTTCGCTCAATAATTCCCAGCGCGAGCGTTGTCGCGAATCTTTTTCTTTGATTATTTCCGGCGCTGTTTCCCCGGAACTTTCCGGCATCGGTATTTTTTCTGCCTCCTCAATCAAGACTGCCTCGCCGAGACCCGTAAGTTTCGCGAGTTCGCTAAGCCACATGCTTCGCTCCACCGGGCTCGCGATAAATTTTATTTTCTGAAGCACAGCGCGCAACTGGCGCAAGAAATCCGGGCCCTTTTTGCCGGTTGCCGATGCCGGCAAGTAGCGGGCAAAATAAAATTGTTGCGCCGGCACTGCTTTTCCAATCGCGCTCTTTACCGTTTCCGCATCACGCAGAGCCGCATCAGCCGGATCTTTGTCGTCCTTCAGCGTCGCCACCCGCACGCGGAAATCGGCCGCCTCGGCAAGATCAATCGCCCGCTCCAGCGCCGCCTGTCCGGCTTCATCACTGTCAAAAAATAGAACCAGCTGGTCGGTAAGGCGGACGATCGATTTCAAATGCTCCGCGGTCATGGCCGTTCCGGAAGTGGCAATAACATTTTTTATACCGACCTGCCAAAGAGCGAGAAAATCCATCTGCCCCTCCACCAGAACGGCAATTTTCTCTTCGCGGATACTATTTTTGCTTTTCCAAAAACCATAGAGCAGCTTTGATTTTTGGAAAATCGGCGTCTCGGGAGAATTCACATATTTACCCATCTCGCCCGTATCGAACTCCGGAAGTATCCGTCCTGTAAATCCGACCACTTTGCCCAGATGATTGTGAATCGGGAACATTATCCTGCCGCGAAAGCGGTCCAAATACCGGCCGCGTTCGGTTTTAATCGTCACCCCTGAACGCACACAATCATCCGGCGCGTAGCCAAGGTTCATAAGATGCATAGTAAGCTCATCCGGACCTGACGTAGCGAAGCCTAGCTCGAATTCCTCAGCGGTTGCGGGACTAAGCTTTCTTCCTAACAAATATTTTTTTGCGACATCACTTCCCTCAAGCCGGCTTATGAAAAACTTTTTGGCGTCGGCGTTTATGTCATAGAGAAGGCCGAAATATTTGTATTCCAATGGACTGACCCGCTTAAGCTCGATTCCGGCTTTATCCGCCAAAACTTTTAGGGCATCGGCAAACTCGATATTGTCGTGGCGCATGACAAACGCGAACATGTCTCCGCCCAATCCACAGCCAAAACAGTGCCAGGTCTGCCTGTCCGGAGAGACCATGAACGAAGGAGTTTTCTCGCGATGGAACGGGCAGCGCGCTTTAAAATTTTTACCGGCGGGAGTTAGCGTCAAGTACTCCTTTAAGACATCAACGATGTCCAATTTTTCCTTGATTGCCTCAACCGGAGAAGTTGCCATTGCCCTTATTGTAGGAGAAAAAAATATCGCAAGCAACGCGTGTTGCGGCTGTGGTACAATTTACCTGTAATGCCGATTATATCGGTTAAAAATTTGTCGGTAACTTTGGATGACGAACCTATTCTCGAAGATTTAAGCTTCGATCTTGAGCGCGGGGAGGCGCTCGCGGTAATCGGCCCGAACGGTGCCGGGAAAACTGTGTT
>JBGQLC010000080.1:0-3207 GCA_041499885.1 Minisyncoccia bacterium | reverse complement strand
TTGACGCATATTGGGTTCGGCGTGAGCGAGGCAGCGAACGGCGAAGAAGGATTGGCGCGCGCGCAACTCGATAGACCCGACCTGATACTTTTAGACATCGTTATGCCTAAAATGGACGGGATGGCGATGATGAAAAAACTGCGCGCGCTAGATGACTGGGGTAAAAAAGTGCCGGTAATTTTACTTACCAATCTGAATGCTGATGAGGAAATTATGAAAGGAGTGATAGAGGGTGAACCATCGTATTATCTGGTCAAGGCCAATTACACACTTGATGACGTTGTAGAGAAGATTAAAAGCACTCTCGCCGGGAAATAAACGCTACGATTACGGATCGGGATGGGGCGCGGCCTATTTTAGGCATCTGTTGACATTTTTCATAAAATATGATATTGTCATTCCAATAGCAATTTTGCTATTCCGGCATCGAGCTGGTCGCACTTTAACAAACAAAAGGGAGGAAAAAAGCATGAGTCCGATTACTGCGACACCGTTCATGGTGAGCCGGCTGATCAAGGAGTTTTTCAGGAAAGCGCCCTCTGCCGACGAGGCAGTGCAGCGCAATCGGCGCTACGTTAGAGAACTTCGCGCGTTAGGCAAGGCCGCGCAGTTGGATTTAGCGCAACAGATTTTCGACAACATCCACTTCGTTGCTCAGCAGCGCGGATCGCTCATCCGTTTTGCGCCGGAATACGGTTCGCCCGTATTCTATCTTCTGCTCGTGGCCTGCGAACTGGCGCAGTCGCGTCACGCCGCCGATCTAGGAGAGATTCTGATCGACAACGGCGTCATGTTCGACTCTTGCGGTGGGGAACGGCAGCGGATTCTCGAGTGCCTCGCCAAACTGAAAAGCTCGTCTGCCCTAGGTTGGCTAGACACCTACATCATCAAGCTTGAGCGAGAAGCCGAGCGCCCGCGGAATGCCCGACGCAATAGCGTTTCGGGTTATAATCTCGACCAGGAAATCGGACAAGCAAAATCCGTCCGCAGGGCTTGTTCTTCCTAGTTTCACTGTTTCACTTCGCCTGTTCCTCACAAGAACAGGCTTTTTCTTTTTGTATTAGAATGAGAGGTATGGAGATAGTCGCCCTTCTTTACAACATCCGCAGCTTACACAATGTCGGTTCTATTTTCCGTACCGCTGACGCGGCCGGAGTAAAAAAACTTTATCTCTGCGGGATAACTCCAACCCCGGTTGACCGGTTAGGCGAGGTTCGGCCGCGACTAAAGAAAGTTTCTTTGGGCGCCGAGCGAGTGATAGCGTGGGAAAAACTAGGCTCTCCGCAGGCGACCGCGCAGCTTATCAAAAAATTGAAATCCGAGGGTTATATTATTTATACGGTTGAACAAGCTGAGAGCTCCATTCCATACCACGCGCTTACGCGTCCGCCGGAAAAATGTGTGCTCATTGTCGGCAGCGAAGTTAAGGGGCTTCCTGAACCTATAATTCGCCAGGCGGATGCGACTCTGGAAATTCCGATGCACGGCAGAAAGGAATCGCTCAATGTTTCGGTGGCTTTTGGCATCGTCGCGTTTCATTTGCGGCACTTGTTTTCTGGACGATAATTTTTATAAAAGAAAACCCCCGCATTACGGGGGGAAGATATTTAATCCAAAAGGAAGCGTGCCGCTGTTCGCGAGCGAACAACAAAAAGATTCATGATCTGGGTTTCGAGAGAAAAAAGATTTTCGAAGAGACCCTTGAGCTCGTCCATCCTTCCGGAGGAAGTTTGGCGGGTGTCCCTAAACTCGTCCTGGAAGATCTTTTCGCCGGTGCGCGCATCAAACACGAGGATGAGGATATCGAAGGTGTAACCGGTGTTCTCCACGTATATCTGGCGGTAGAGATTCTGTCCGCTTATAGGCGAGGTGTACTCTTCGGTCCTGTAGCCGGTGCGGTCTTCTATCCGGAACTCAATGCTTCCGGAAATGATGAGCTCGGCGCCGGACTCGGTGCCGATTGCCCGCCAGAAGTCTTTCGCTCTTCCCAGCTCGGCCAAGTTTTGAGTTGGTAGTGTGAGCTGAGCAGGCGTTGCGACGACCTCAAGCTTCGTTTTCCGTAATTGTTTCGCGATGAATTTACGGAATTCCGCCTGAAGGTCGATCTTGTCTACCCGACGGTCGCGTTTCCTGTCTGTATCACTTGCGATAATGAACGGGGCGAGCGCGATTCTCTCGTTGCCGCGTAGCGGCAGACGAGGCCTGATCGGTGTTTCAAGCTTGACGCTTGAAGTTCCGGCAAAAACGCTTGATGCGATGAGGAAAATCGCCGATAGTGCCAATCTGCTCCGAACCTTACTTTGCATTGTCCACCTTCTTTCCTTCGGTACGGGTGAATGAGGTATAGAACTCCGCGAACCGCGCGTAATTCTGGCGGATGCTCTTGTTGTTCGGGGCAAGTTCCAGCGCTCGCTTGTACTCTTGAAGCGCCAACGAATATTCTCCGTTGGCCTCAAGCGCGACAGCAAAGTCGTTATGGGCAAACGCATTCCCCGGGTCTTTGGTAGCCGCTTGTTCGAAGCGGAACCTTGCTTCGCGCCAATACCCGCGCTTAGCTACTTCTTTGCCGAAACGGATTTGTGTGCCGGCTTTCTCGGTATGCCGGTACGAAGAGGCACACCCTGCCGAGATGAAAACCGAGGCCGCTACAATCGCGGCCAAAAACCCGAATTTCCTTAACATCATCACATTCTCCTTGTTTGTAAAGCTTCTGGAAATAACCCTATTCCCACTCAATAAATTTTGCAAGCAGCCAATAAGCCGCTTTCGTGTGCCCGCTGTGTAGATTCGTTTGTAGCAAGGAATCGGCTATAATTAGGCAATTATATGGAAGACAGTTCCGCAGTTTCGTTACAGAGCAAAAAAATCTTGGGCGTCAGGAGAAATATTTTTTTCCTAGGACTGGTAAGTTTTTTCAACGATTTTTCGGCCGAGATGGTTCAGTCGGTAATGCCGGTTTTTTTGACGGTAGTTCTCGGCGCGCCTGCGTTTTTTGTTGGTTTGATAGAGGGTGTGGCTGACGCGCTTTCCAGCGTTTTGAAATTACTTTCCGGCTGGCGCTCGGATCAAATCGGTAAACGCAAAGAACCGGCTGTTTTCGAATATAACCTCACAATCACAACACGAATACTCTTGGCCGCGGTTAAAAATTTCTGGCAAATATTCGGGTTGCATATCTTTGACCGCATCGGCAAAAAAGTGCGCGAT
>JBGQLC010000079.1:0-3251 GCA_041499885.1 Minisyncoccia bacterium | reverse complement strand
TCAATCGCCTGCCCGCCGATTCCTTCTGCCATAACCTGGTGCAAAAGTACTTCGGCATTCGGCAAAGCGAAACGCTTGCCTTTCTTACCGGCAGCCAAAAGCACTGCGCCCATTGACATGGCCATACCGACGCAGATTGTCGAGACATCGGGGCTCACATGCTGCATCGTATCGTAAATCGCAAGTCCGGCCGTGACCGAGCCACCCGGAGAATTAATATAAAGCTTTATCTCTTTTTTAGGGTCTTCGTGCTGCAAGAAAAGCAATTGAGCGATAATAATATTCGCCGTCTGGTCGGAAATCGGCCCGCCCAAGAAAATTATCCGTTCCTTCAAAAGCCGCGAATAAATATCGTACGCGCGCTCGCCATACTGTGATTTTTCTATAACTGTGGGGATTAGGTCCATGTCTTTATATTTTTAGTTTAATGATTTTACCGAAAATTGAAAGCTTAGCTCTTTTCTCCGACATTGATGCGCATCGAGTAAAACGAGCGCCAGACAAAAACCGTGGAGGTGACGAAGAAAACTCCCGCGAGCACAAGGCTCGTTTGTCTCGGCAGGGTTATCGCGAGTTCAACGGCCAGTAAGCCAAAAAGTGTGGTGAATTTTATTACCGGGTTTATCGCCACGGAAGAAGTGTCTTTGAACGGGTCGCCGACCGTGTCGCCAACGACGGTCGCCGCGTGAAGTTCCGTACCCTTCTCGTGCAACTCTGTCTCAACCAATTTTTTAGCGTTGTCCCACGCTCCGCCGGCGTTGGCCATAAACAGCGCCTGATAAAGTCCGAAGATGGCGATGCCGATCAGGTAGCCGATGAAAAAATACGGTTCAAGGGCCGCGAACGCAAGCGTACTTGTAAATACGACAAGAAAGATGGTCAGCATTCCGCGCTGGGCGAACTGCGTGCAAATCTGAACCACTCGCTTGCTGTCCTCCAAAGATGCCTTGCCGGATGAAGAATCGAGTTTAATGTGCTCTTTGATAAACTCTACCGCGCGATATGAACCGGAGACTACCGCCTGAAGCGTTGCGCCGGAAAACCAATATATCACCGCGCCGCCGGTAATGAGCCCCAAAAGAAACGGCGGATGGAGAATCGAAAGATTACTCAAAAGTTCGGGACGGAGGCCATGCGTCAAAAGCATTATTATAGAGAAGATGAGGGTGGTCGCGCCCACAACCGCGGTACCGATTAAAACCGGCTTTGCGGTCGCTTTGAACGTGTTCCCCGCGCCGTCATTTTCTTCGAGATAACCCTTGGACTTTTCAAAGTCGGGCTCGAAGCCGAAATCACGCTTAATTTCCTCTTTTATGTTCGGAATTGTTTCGATTCCGGAGAGCTCATAGACTGACTGCGCGTTATCCGTTACCGGGCCGTAGGAATCAACCGCAATCGTAACCGGCCCCAAACCCAAAAAGCCGAAAGCCACGAGGCCGAAAGCGAAAACCGCCGGCGCAATCATGATTGCCGAGAAGCCGAGCGTGCTGACCAGAAACGATACGCCCATCAGTGAGATCATGGAAATACCGATCCAGTACGCACTCATATTTCCCGCGGTAAGGCCGGATAAAACATTCAGCGACGCGCCGCCTGCGCGAGAAGCATTCAAGATTTCTTTGACATGCCGGGATTTGGTTGAGGTGAAGGCCTTCACGAGTTCGGGAATAAGCGCTCCGGCCAAAGTGCCGCAGCTGATGACCGTGGCAAGCTTCCACCACAAGGTTCCGTCGCCAAGACTATGGATAAGGAGATAAGAGACGAGGTAGGTTACGCCGATAGAAATTACCGAAGTAAGCCAAATTAGGGTCGTAAGCGGCGCCTCGAAATTCATTTTATCTTTGTTTCTGTATCTCATTCTCGCGAACGCCTGATTTATGGCGAAAGAAAGCGTGCTCGTAACTATCATCATGATGCGCATGGCGAAAATCCAGACGAGCAACGACACCTGGGTCGCGACATTCGCGACCGCGAGCAAAATAAAAACAATGAGCGCCACTCCGGTTACGCCGTATGTTTCAAAACTGTCAGCCGTGGGGCCAACCGAATCACCGGCGTTGTCCCCGACGCAGTCGGCAATAACTCCGGGATTTCGCGCGTCATCCTCTTTGATTTTGAAAATTATCTTCATCAAGTCCGAGCCGATGTCGGCGATTTTCGTGAATATGCCGCCGGCAACGCGCAACGCAGCCGCACCCAGCGATTCGCCAATGGCGAAACCGATAAGTGACGGTCCGGCCAGATCGCGCGGCACAAACAAAAGAATTCCCAGCATTACCAAAAGCTCGGTGCTTATAAGCAAGGTGCCGACTCCCATGCCGGCTTCAGCCGGAATTTCATAGGTTGGGTATGGCTTCCCTCTTAGGCTTGCAAACGAAGTTCGCGAGTTCGCGAAAGTATTTATGCGAATGCCGAACCAAGCCACGCTGTAGCTGCCCAAAATACCCAAAACACTGAAAAGCAAAATTACCAAAACTTTAACCGCCGCCAGGTGCTGAAGGTAACCGAAATAAGTGACGATGATGACGCCGATAAGCGCCTCAAGAATAATCAAAAATTTCCCCTGAGTAATAAGATATGTCTTCGCTGTTTCGTAAATAAGTTCGGAAACCTCCCGCATGGCGCGATGGACCGGCAATTTTTTCACGCGCATAAAAATAACGAAACCAAAAAACATACCGAACGCGCACACGGCGATTCCGATAAGCAGAAGGTTAAAGCCGGTCATCCCGAGAAAAGAACCTGTTTTGAAATTCGGCAGAATCAAATCCGCCTCGCTGGCGCGAGCCAATGCCGGGAAAATTAATGACCCCAAACTTAACCCTAATGACGCTATGCCACTGGATAAAACTTTCTTACTCATCTTTCTTTTTTGATTTTTTTGCTTTTGGTTTTGATTCGACAACTTTTTCTTCGGTTTCTTTCTCCGCTTCTTTGATGGCTTCTTTTACCGCCGCTGACGAAGGTTTTTCGGCAGGAGCCGAAACCATTCCTTCATCCTCATCTTCTACAATTGCGGCCACGCCACCCTCTTGCACCTCCTCCGGGCGGGTCGCAGAACGGACGTCTATCTTCCATCCCGTAAGCTTCGCCGCCATACGCACATTTTGTCCGCCGCGGCCGATGGCCAAACTTAACTGATCTTCCGGAACATAAACACGCGCTTCATGTTTCGGCATAACCTCAACCGATTCAACTTTCGCCGGAGAAAGCGCGTTAGCGATAAACGCTTCCGGGCTGTCGGACCATTC
>JBGQLC010000078.1:0-3262 GCA_041499885.1 Minisyncoccia bacterium | reverse complement strand
TCAATGTACCTGTCCCGCTTTTTCTTCTGCTCAAAATCTTTGGCGAGCTTATCAAGTAACGCAAAATCTTTATCCCCCGCATCCTTAAAATCCAAAATAGTAAGCAGTGCATGCGCATTTGGCAATTTCCATTTCCAAATATCCCGGTCTTCGATATAGCGAATCAGTAGCGGCATTTTCTCCCGAGGATGAAAATATCCCCACGCCAGGGCCGCACCGGAATGGTTGACCGCGTACCTGTAATCCTCGGTTAATTTTGTCACATCTTTACCGGTCACGTGATGGTCAATCGCCGTAACGCGCTTATTCTCTCTGATCAGTTTTTTCATTTCTTGGAAACCGTATACAAAATCAATCATGTATATGATTTTATCGCGCACCTTCGGAACCGGCTTCTCACGGTATAGCGGGATATACTCGGCTTTATTCCCAAATTTTTTCCAAGCCGCCCAAGCTCCTCCGAGTCCATCGGAACATCCGCCATGATAGAGCACGGCAATATTTTTAATTTTTGTCTTATTTTTTGACATGCTGTTGCTTACCTTTTGCCGCATGCTCTAACGCGACAATGCCGGGCAATTTCCTGCCTTCCAAAAATTCTAAAAGCGCGCCGCCGCCGGTAGAAATAAAACTGAACTTTTTATCAAGACCGTATTTTTTTAAAAACATTACCGTTTCTCCTCCGCCGACGATAGAAAATGCTTTAAGGTTTGCCGCGATGGCTTTCGCCACGGCAAGCGAACCATAAGAAAATTTCTTCTTTTCGATAAACCCCATAGGCCCGCTCCAAATTATAGTCCGCCCTTTTGCAAGCTTTTCCGCAAAAAATCGCGCGCTCCCTTCGCCGATATCAAGGATTGCTTCTTTTTCGCTTTCCCAATCGAAGGGCAAAAGTACGTTTTTATAATTAAGCACGCTTTTTAGGCGATTCAAATCAGAGGCATCTTTATCAATTAACGACTTCCCCACGTGTACCCCGCGCAAATAAAGCAGGGTGTTTGCCGCCGCGCCACCCAAAATAAAATACTTAGCTCTATTTTTAAAATATTTAAGAACGCCCAGCTTGTCTTTGGCTTTTCCGCCACCCAAAATAACAACTAGGGGCCGCTTGGCTTTGTCCATAACATGTGAAAGAAATTTTATTTCCTGCTCCATCTCGAGGCCGGCATAAGACGGCAAAAAATTTGTGATGGCGGCGACGGAGGCATTGGCCCGATGCGAAACGGCGAAAGCGTCGTTTACGTAATAATCGGAAAATGAAGCTAACATGTGAGCCAGACGCGGGTCATTTTTCTCTTCTCCGTGCAAAAATCGCAAATTCTCCAAAAGCAAAATCGATTTCCGCGGAGCGGTAATGACTGTTTTCCGCGCCGAGGAAGAATCGGGTTTGGAAATAAAAATTATTTTGCGGCCAAGAAGTTTTTGCAGCCGCTTCGCGTCACCATGAAGAGAAAGCTTCTTATCGAAACCTTTCGGCCGCCCTTTATGGCTCACAATTACGATTTTATCTGCGTAGCGTAGCAGAAATTTTACGGTGGGTAAGGCTGCGCGCATGCGCCAGTCATCTTCGGTATTAAAGTCTAGCCGCAGTAACGCTGTTCCTCGCAATTTTTCCGGCGCGGCCGTTCGTATATATGGAATCATTGATTTTTCAATTATATCTAAAAATCACGTATAATAGAAATCGTGACTGAAAAGAAAAACATCGTGGTCCTCGGCGCGGGCTTCGGCGGATTGCGTGCCAGCCGCATAATCGCCCGGCACATTAAACGCTTAGATCTCGAGCACCGGTATGCGGTTATTTTGATTGACCGTAATGCCCATCACACCTATACACCCCTCTTATATGAAGTCGCCACCACAGCGAAAGAAAACGCGAATATCCCCGCACTACACAGAGTGACAACGGTCGCCATAGCAACTGTTGTCCGTAACCTGCCGATAATAGTTATCGAAGACGAGGTTACCGAAATAGATTTTGTTGAAGGCGACATCCATCTCGCAAAAGCGGGCAAAATGGCGTGCGATTATGCTGTTATTGCATTGGGGTCTGAACCTAATTTTTTCGGGATAAGAGGGTTGAAAGAACACGCGCTAACACTGAAATCTTTCCGCGATGCAATCGGGATCCGCGATAAAATAACCGATCTCATCGAAGGCAAAAAAGAGCCGGTCCGCATCATCGTCGGTGGCGGCGGGTCAACCGGGGTAGAGTTGGCCGGAGAGATAAAAACTTGGTGCGAGGACTTATCACGAAATAATCCGTCTTGCCGGCTATCCGTCGAATTAGTTGAGGCGGCGCCGAACATTCTGCCAGGTTTTGATCCGCGAATAATACGCGTAACCGAAAAAAGACTGAAGCGAATCGGTGTCGAGATAATTACCGGCGAGATGATCGCCGAAGTTTCACCCGCTCGCGTAAATTTAAAAAGCGGCAAATCATTGCCGTTCGATGTTTTGATTTGGACCGGCGGAGTCAAAGCTCCGGATATTCTGACAAAAATGTCCTTAAAAACAGAGCCTCGCGGTAGAGTAGAGGTTGCGGAAAGCATGCTCTGTTTACCGCAAACGCCGACATTAAAATTGCATACAAAAATATACGGCTTGGGCGACAGCATTTGCTTCTACGATCCAAAAACAAAAAAGCCGATGCCTGGCGTAGCTGCCGCCGCACTTGACCAGGCGGATGCGGTCGCCTGGAATATAATTGAAGAAATAAAACTTGAAGAAAAACTTTCCGAGCAACTGCGCCTCCGCGAATATGAGCCGCGGCAATACCCGTATATCATTCCCATCGGCGGGAAATACGCGGTGTCAAAAATAGGACCGGTTGTTTTGCGGGGATTTTTTGCCTGGGTATTAAAAGGGCTGGTTGAATTCAATTATCTGCTTTCGATAATGTCCCCTTTCCGGGCATTATCTACATGGATGAAAGGCCTTATTATCTTTATCAAGAACGACCGCCTGGGATAGAAAGCTATTTGCGGTTACTTGACAAATATTTTATAACGTGCTAAATTAGTTGGACCTTGGGGAGAATTCCCTCCCTGGGGCTAAATCGCCAGAACATTCAACGGGCTGGAGGAATAACCATGCCGGGTTGAACAAGGCCCCCGTCTGAGGGCGACAGTATCGGACCGACCATATTGCAGATAAAGGTCGTACGCGAAGGCCCGGGGGAGCTGCAACCACCCCGAGGCCTTTTTTAATTCTTAATTTTATTCCCGTAAGCGCTTAAAAATATCTGCTTCTATTTCTTGGC
>JBGQLC010000077.1:0-3265 GCA_041499885.1 Minisyncoccia bacterium | reverse complement strand
GACTTCGGATTCAACCAAATCAATAAGTTCCGGGTCATCTACCTGGTCAACTTTATTCAAGAAGACAACGATGTTCGGCACGCCTACCTGACGGGCCAAAAGAATGTGCTCGCGGGTCTGCGGCATCGGGCCGTCGGTCGCGGCGACCACGAGGATAGCACCGTCCATCTGGGCGGCACCGGTGATCATGTTCTTAATATAGTCGGCGTGTCCCGGAGCGTCGATGTGCGCGTAGTGGCGCTTTTCGGACTCGTATTCCGAGTGATGCAGCGCGATAGTAATACCGCGCGCTTTTTCTTCCGGAGCGTTGTCGATATCGTTTACGCCCTCTTCTTTCTTCGCCAGACCCTTCATGTGCAACACGTGGGTGATGGCGGCGGTGAGCGTTGTTTTACCGTGATCGACGTGACCGATTGTGCCGACGTTTACGTGCGGCTTAGTACGACTGAATTTTTCTTTTTCTGCCATGTTGGTTTTTTATTTTTTATTTTTTGACCTTATTTTTTGACTTTTTTACTTAATGAGATACGTTCCTCATTGTAGCGGAATGGGGGCTTTTGTCAATCCCCGCCTTTACCGCTTTTACTTTCGTTTGCCCTCAACCCGTTCGCATTAGCTCAGGATTTCGGGCAATCTATATATTAGTATTACTTGCGTTTGCCCTCAACTATCTGGATTTCTATATTTTTGGGTACTGTTTCGTACCGATCGAACTCCATTGTGAAGCTCGCCCGACCTTGTGTCATTGAACGCACCTGAGTGGCATAACCGAACATTTCCGAGAGCGGCACCTTGGCGTCGATCACTTTGATATTGCCGCGGTCCGAGATTTCTTCAATTTTGCCGCGCTTGGAGTTAAGGTCGCCGGTAACCGCACCCATAAAATCCATCGGGGTCAAAACCTGCAACTTCATTATCGGTTCCAAGATTACCGGCTTGGCGCGGGACGCGGCTTCCTGGAAAGCCATTGAGCCGGCGATTTTAAACGCCGCTTCGGACGAGTCCACTTCGTGGAACGAACCGTCGTAGAGAGTCACTTCAACGTCAACCATCGGATAGTGCGCGACCACGCCCTTATCGAGCGCTTCTTTCACGCCCTTCTCGGTAGGAGCGATAAATTCCTGCGGGATGGAGCCTCCCTTGATGGCGTCAATAAATTCAAATCCTTTTCCGCGTTCAAGCGGCTTAACTTTCAGCTTAACGTGGCCGTACTGGCCGCGGCCGCCGGACTGGCGGATATATTTGCCTTCGGCTTCCGCTTCGCCCAAAATCGTTTCCTTGTAAGCAACCTGCGGGCGGCCGACGTTCGCGTCAACACTGAACTCGCGCTTCATACGGTCAACGATAATTTCCAAGTGCAATTCGCCCATACCGGAAATGATGGTCTCGCCCGTGTCCGGGTCTCCGGCAACGCGGAAAGTCGGGTCTTCCTCCGCCAAGCGGTGCAGAGCCGTGCCCATTTTTTCCTGGTCGGCTTTGGTTTTCGGCTCAATGCGGATGCCGATAACCGGTTCCGGAAACGTTATCCGCTCAAGCACTATCGGATGCTCGGGGTCGCAAAGCGTGTCCCCCGTCGTGGTGTTTTTGAGGCCAACAATGGCGGCAATCTCGCCGGAGTAAATTTCCTCAACTTCTTCGCGATCGTTGGCGTGCATGCGGACAACGCGCCCGATGCGTTCCTGGTTGTTTTTCGTAGAGTTAAAAATGTATGAACCGCGCTTTAGCACGCCGCCGTAATTCCTGAAGTACGCCAATGTGCCGACGTACGGGTCGGTGGCGATTTTGAAAGCTAAAGCGGTAAACGGCTCCGAGTCGTCAGCGCGGCGGTGAATTTCTTCGCCGTTAGCATCAGTGCCTTTGACCGGCGGGAGGTCCGACGGCGACGGTAAAAATTCAACGACTGCGTCGAGCATGAATTGCACTCCTTTGTTTTTTAGCGCGCTGCCGCACATTATCGCCACAATTTTGTTCGCGATGGTCGCTTTGCGCAGAGCGTGGCGCAATTCTTCAAGTGAGATTTCCTTGCCCTCCAAATATTTCGACATCAGCTGGTCGTCGGTGTCGACGATCTTCTCAACCATGTCGTGCCGGAATTTTTTTACTTTCTCTGCCATGTTCGCGGGAATCGGAATCTCGGTGATACGCTCCCCGTGGTCGCCCTGAAATTCATAAGCTTTATTTTCCAGCAAATTTACAACCCCGGAGAAATTTGATTCTTCACCGATGGGCAACTGTATCGGCACACCGTTCGTGGTCAGGCGTTCATGGATAGATTTCACGCAATGGTCAAAACTCGCGCCGGTGCGGTCCAATTTGTTCACGAAACAGATACGCGGAACATTGTATTCATCGGCATAGTGCCAGTTCGTCTCCGACTGCGGTTCAACTCCGGCGACTCCGTCGAAAACCACGACTGCGCCGTCCAAAACGCGCAACGAGCGTTTAACTTCAACGGTGAAATCGATGTGGCCCGGGGTATCGATAAGGTTAAATTGATATTCAAAATTTTTATCACCGTGATGATAGGTGGGCGTCCAGAAGGCGGTCGTGGCGGCGGAAGTAATAGTGATGCCGCGTTCGCGCTCCTGTTCCATCCAATCCATTACCGTGTCGCCGGTGTGCACTTCGCCGATTTTGTGTGAAACGCCGGTATAAAAAAGCACCCGCTCGGAGACGGTCGTCTTTCCGGCATCGATATGCGCGATGATTCCAATATTGCGAACTTTTTCTATCGGGTATTTACGGGGCATACGAGAATTTCAAAGATCTGACGGCTTACCGCATGAAGTGGGCAAAGGCGCGGTTGGCCTCAGCCATCCGATGGGTGTCTTGTTTCTTCTTTATCGCGTTTCCTTCGTTCTTTGACGCCAAAACCAATTCTTCGGCGAGTTTCATGGCCATCGGCTTGCCCTTCTTTGAGCGGGCGGCGGTGATTATCCAGCGGACAGAGAGAATAAAGCGGCGGGACGGGGTAACTTCGCGCGGCACCTGATAGTTCGCGCCACCGACGCGCTTCGAGGCAACCTCCACCGTCGGCGAGGCGTTGGTTAAGGCGCGCTCAAAAACCACGACCGGATCTTCCTTGGTCTCTTTCTTCACGATTTCAAGAGCATCATAGAAAACTTTTTCGGCGACGGATTTTTTGCCGTCCTTCATCACGTAATTAATAAACCGGCCGATGTCTACGCGGCCAAATTTCGCATCCGGACCGTAATATTTTTTATAAACGCGTTTCTTTCTCATTTTTATTTAGCTTTGGCAACTT
>JBGQLC010000076.1:0-3305 GCA_041499885.1 Minisyncoccia bacterium | reverse complement strand
GGCTGGCTGCCTTCGCCGCCGCCGTACGGATGGTCAACCGGATTCATCGCCTTGCCGCGAACCGTCGGGCGGATGCCCAACCAACGCGAACGGCCGGCTTTGCCGATGTTAACCAAATTGTGCTCCGCGTTTGAAACCTGGCCCATTGAAGCGAAAGATTCCCATTGCACTCTGCGGATTTCGCCCGAACCCATCTTTAAATCGGTGTAACCTTCGGCGTTCGCCAACACTTCCGCGTATGAACCGGCGGAACGTGCGAGTTTTCCCCCCTGACCCGGGAGCAATTCAATATTGTAGACCTGTGAACCCACCGGAACATGCTTAAGCTTAAGACGATTGCCCAGCCGAAGCGGCGCGTGTTCGCCGACAACGATTTCCGTGCCGGCTTTAATGCCTTCCGGAGCCAAAATGTACGCCTTGCTTCCGTCGGGATTTATGGTCAGAGAAATAAAAGCTGTCCGGTACGGGTCATATTCCAAAGTTTCAATCTTTACCTTGCCGATCTGCAGCTGCCTAAAATCAACCATGCGGTAAAGTTTTTTGTTTCCGCCGCCCTGATGGCGAACGGTAATGCGGCCTTGCGAATTGCGTCCGGCGTGCGACTTAAGCCGTTTCATGAGCGGCTTGTACGGTTTTACTTTGGAGAGAATGTTGTAGTCAACGTTGGTCAGCTGTCTCCGTGATGGCGATGTGGGTTTATAGGATTTCATGTTTACGCGATTTCGATGCTTTGTCCTTTTTTAAGCGTCACGAAAGCTTTTTTGAAACCGTTATGCGCGGTTTTTGTTCCGTAAAATCTTTTTGACTTCGCGCGGCGGTTCAGCGTGTTTACCGCGACCGCGTCAACTTTATAAAGTTCTTTTACCGCCTTTTTAATTTCGCTCTTGTTGGCGGATGACTTTACCATGAACACATACTGGTTATCCGTTTTGGCGCGGACCGCTTTCTCGGTAGAAAGCATTTTTTTGATTAAAAATATATCTTGCATGGCTTTAAGAAATTGAGTAATGCTTGGCTATTTCCGGAACCGCTTTTTCGTCTATAAAAATATTTTTGTAGGTCAGAAGGTCCTGAACGTTCAATGATTCGGGCGAGAGCACTTTGGTTTTCGTTAAATTTCGCGCCGCGCGCACGATCATTCTATTTTCCCGCTCGGGAACAAGAATCACGTCGAATTTTTTGACGCGGGCGCCGAGTGAAAGCATGGTGTGCAAAACAGCCGAAAGCGCTTTAGTTTTCGGCGGGTCGATCATCAGCCCTTGGAATACTCTAATCTCGTTATCGGCAAGCTTTTTTGAAAGAACCGCGAAAATCGCGCCCCGGCGCATTTTTTTGTTTATTTTCTGGGTGTAATCACGCTCGTTCGTCGGGCCGTGGGACTTTCCTCCGCCGCGCCAAAGCGGTGAGCGAATGGAGCCGTGGCGTGCTCGCCCGGTGCCTTTCTGCTTCCACGGTTTCCTTCCTCCGCCGCGGACTTCGCTGCGTCCTTTGGCGTGCGCCCACGGGCGGCGCAAATTGGCCATCTGGGCCACAAGAACCTGCTTCACGAGCTGCGGCTTCCAAGCCACGCCGAAAACGCCATCGGGCAATTCGGTTTTGCCCACCACTTCATTTTTCAAATTATAGACGTCGGCTTTCATATTATTTATTGGTGCAAGGTAATTAACCCGCCCGGTGCGCCGGGAATGGAACCTTTTAGCATTATTGTATTCGTCGCCGCGTCTACCGCGATTATTTTGACTCTGGTCAAAGTGATTCTGTCCGTGCCCATGTGGCCGGCCATACGCCTGCCTTTCGTAACGCGCTGAGGCGCGGTTGAACCGATTGAACCCGGCGCGCGCAAACGGTTTTTCTGGCCATGGGTCTGCGGGCCTCCGTGGAAACCATGCCGCTTGACCGGACCCTGAAAACCACGGCCTTTTGACGTACCGCTTACTTTAACCTTGTCTCCTTCGGCGAAAACTGAAACATCAACTTTGTCCCCGACTTTCAAAGTAGCTTCCCCTTTTACCCGGAACTCCAGCTTGGTCTTGCCGGAAGCGAGCTGGACCGCGCTGTAACCGTCGCGTTCTTTGGTGCGCACGAGTGTAACACTGTTCGGAGCGACGGAAATAACCGTGACGGGTATCACGCGGTCCTCTTTCCATATCTGCGTCATTTTTACTTTTTTGCCGATGATAAACATGAGTTATAAAAAAATCGCCCAAGGCATAGTCCAGGCGATCTGGCCATCCTTGTGAAAACGCTAAACCTTGTGGTTTAAGACGTCCATTAAAGTGACGTTGAAATATTAGTGTATTGGAGGGTGGGTGTCAACCCCGGTTCGACGGGACTTTTCATTACGGCGTCTTGCGCCAAAAAACAATCTTTTGTATGCTGACAAATAGCGTTCCTTTGGCGTTTTTGCTTGAGGAACTTGAAAGGAGGATTTGGTGAAAAGATTTGGAATGGTTGCGGTTGTGGCCGCTATTGTCGCTGTGTTCGCGCTCGGTTCAACGGCTTACGGCCAGGGAGCCAAGCCTCCTGTCGGCGTACAGAAACAGACGCATGAGGAAAAGGACGCGCAAATGATCGCCGGGTTCATGAGCCAGCGCGATGAGATGCTCGCCTACCTCGGTGACCTTCGCCTCGCGGTGGAAGTCTTCAAAAAGAAGAGCACCGACAAGGAGATTCAGGAAAAATGCGCCGCCGTCATCGCGGACGTCACCAGCCTTGAGACTGCCGCAGGCAAACTTTCGGACGCTATCACGAAGTTCCAGGCCACGCCGAAAGACAAAGCCGCACACGACGCATTCCATGCCGCCCACGATGCGGCATGGGCCGCTCGGCAAAAGGTGAGCGCGACTCTCGAAGAGCTGAACGCGCTTATCCAGTCCAAGCAACCCAAAGCGCCGGCGCCTCCGGCAAAGTCCGCTCCGGCTACCCGGGCATAAACCAGTTCCAGCTCCGACAATGTCGGAGCTTTTTTATAAAAATAAAAGCCGCCCAGGTTATGGGCGGCATCGGTATCTACTTCGAAGGCGAGACGTCACGAGGAAGAAAATATTCTCTCTTCACTTTGTCCAGAGCGGCATCCCACTCCTGTTTCTGCGCCAGAGTTCTCACGAACAAAGTGATTCTGATGTTTTTGTTGCTAGCCCATCGAAGGTCAGCGTACATAATGTTTTTAGCCCGCCAAGGCTCGGTGGTGACGGTGATATATGTACCGTCAAGATTGCTGCCTACTTCAACAACAAGTTCGTCGGCAGAAACCGCGAAGACGCGGCCGCCGATAACTTCCGCCTGGAAAGCGCCGAATTGAAATC
>JBGQLC010000075.1:0-3358 GCA_041499885.1 Minisyncoccia bacterium | reverse complement strand
GAATGCGCGGACGATCGCCTTCCAATCAACACCCGACTCAGTATAAAATTTTTCATCCTCAACCGTGATCACCGCGTCTTTGAGGGTCTGCGGCATCGTCTCGAGCGGTATGACGGTGCGCTTCTGCCCGCCGCTGATCTCGTAGAGAAGCGTGGTGCCGTCGCGGTCATAGATCTTCGTGGACTGGCTTATCTGCCGGGTGTCGAGCTGTTCGACGGACGGCAGGTTTCTTGAGAGCGCAAAAAGAAAGATGGCAGCCGCCACCGTTCCGGCGAGCACGGCCAGAAATACCCACCAGAGCCCTTTTCGAGAAAATAAAATGCGGGCAAGCCGCTTCGGAGAACGCATAGTAGTTTTATTATGGGCAATATGCCTCCAAGCTGCAAATTCTATAGAATAGCGAGAATGAAATCAAAAACCTCCCCAATAGCTTTCGGAGAGGTTTTTGTGACCCAGATACTATCCAATGATCGGTATAGCCAAGAAGCCCGTCGGCCTACATTTCTTCCTCTTCCTCGTCTTTGTCCTCATCTTCGGGGTCTTTATCTCCCAGTTCCACCGCATCATCATTCCCCTCTTCTTCATCGCTCAATCCGCGGGAATATAAGAGAGGATCAGTAAGTTCCGTCATTATTCGTGTTCAAAAAATGGTATACGACCTTTCTTTGTTTTACGTATGCAAAACACATCTCCCCGCGTTCCGGCCCGGTAAAATTTCGGGGATTGCCACTAGTATAGGAAAGCAAGTCGCGGTGTCAAGTAAGATACCCACAGGCGCCTATGCCAGTATCGTCCTGTCGCTTGACGCATGGATGGCAATCGCAAGGGCGTCACTCGCGTCGTCAATGAAATTCAGGTCGGGCCGTTTGAGGATAAGCCGCACCATTTTCAGAACCGCTTTTTTGTCGGCGAAGCCATATCCGGTGAGGCCGGACTTCACCTCGTTCGGGGTGTATTCCGCGAGCGTGAGTGCGTGCTCCGCTCCCGAGAGAAGAATAACGCCGCGCATCTGGGCGACGCCGATCGCGGTTTTCTGGTTTTTCGCGAAGAAAAGTTTTTCAACGGCGAGGACGTCCGGCCGCCATTCTGCAATAAGCGAATCCATGTGGCGTTTCGCCTCCTGCATTTTTTTATCTTTTTCTTTGCCGACGTGAAGAAGCCCCGCGCTCAAAAATTCCAGCTTCGCGCGCTCTTTTTTAATGATGCCATAGCCGATGCGTTCCGTGCCGGGATCGATGCCTAATATTATCATTAGCTTTTAGGTTTTAGCTTTTAGGTTTTAGCCGCCAAACTTCCGGCTAAAAGCTCACACCTAATAGCTAAAAGCTTATTGTAGGGAACGAACCCCGAAAAGGCAAAAATAAAAAAGACCGCAGGGTGTACCGTGCGGTCATGAAAATTTCGAATACCAAGTAGATCAGCCTAGAACAGTATTTTCGGCAGGTTGGTCGTCGAGAAGCTCAATCTCGGACAAGGGCCGAGGGTAAGTTTGTTTTGTGGAAGGGAAATGCACCATTGCCACGAATGGATACGGATGGTCCGTTCCGCTTTCCCGCGAATCTTGCACGCTCCACAAACTTCTTGCGGGGAGCCAACGGACAGTCCCTTCTGCTTGCTGGTTAGGTTTGCCAGGAATACGAGTACGGACTTTCTTGCCAACATATTTTTCTTCGTAGCGTTTCGCAATGGCAATCCGCTTATGCTGATTGCCGCCGACTGTCGCATTCCCCTGTAAAATGTAGCTGATTAAATCGGAACAGGCCGATTTCGTCGGCGGGACAGTGAGTCCAAATTTCTCGATAGCCGCTACTTGTCTTGGGGTTGGTTTTGCCAAAGATTCCTCCCATGGTTGCCTATTTCTTAACTATCAAAACTGCTGATTATAAATTAGCATAATAAAGTTGAATAGTCAAGTTTTTCGGCGAAAATAAAATTACGAACATTGATAATCGCTGATGCGCGGTTTACACTCAATGATAGAGATGCTCCCAATCCAAATAACACCACTCCATAAAAAACTCGGCGAGATTCGGCGCGAGGCCGAAGAGCGCGACGCAAAGCGCCGCGCCGAAAAAGCCGGTGTGGCGTACGCCGACCTGCGGAAATCCCCGGTGTCGCTCGAGGCGATGAAGCTCATTCCCGAAGAGGAGGCGAAAGCGGCACGCGCCGCCGCCATCGAAATAAAAGTGCGGGAAGTTGCGCTTGCCGCATACGACCCCCAGAGCCCGGCAGTCAAAAAGATCATCCAGTCGCTTGAGGAGAAAAAGTTCACGGTGACGGTCTTTGCCACATCGCTCTCGGGGCTCGAGGAAGCATGGCATTTTTATCAGTTCATCTCGCCGGAATCGGGAGACATTACCGGAAAAGTGGAAATCGAAAAGCGGGGGCTCGAAGAGCTCCTCACGCGCCTTAAAACGACGAAGGCGGTTGAGGACGAGCTCGGGAAATTCAATTTTCAAACGACCGCGACGAGTGCTCTCCTCCGGACGGTCCTTGCGGGTGCCTTGGCAAACCGCGCATCCGACATCCATCTGGAGTCCGAAGATAAGGCGGTGAAGATCCGGTTCCGGCTCGACGGCATCCTCCACGATATTTTCGAGAAACTGCCGGTCCGGAATTACGATGCACTGCTCTCGCGCATCAAGCTTTTGTCGGGACTGAAGATCAACGTCCGTGGCGAGCCGCAGGACGGGCGGTTCACTATTCAGCTTGCGAATAAAGAAGTGGAAGTCCGCGTGTCCATTATTCCCTCGGAATTCGGCGAGGCGGTCGTGATGCGCCTTTTAGACCCGGATGCCATCAGCGTCGACCTCGGGCATCTTGGCCTTCGTCCGGATGACCTCGCGATCGTCGAACGCGAGATCGCAAAGCCGCACGGGCTCATTTTAAATACCGGCCCCACCGGTTCGGGGAAAACAACGACGCTCTACGCGTTCCTCAAAAAGATCGTGAGCCCCGAAGTGAAGGTCATCACCGTTGAAGACCCGATAGAATACCGCATTACTGGGATTGAGCAGACGCAGGTTGACCCCGAAGCGAAGTACACGTTCGCCTCCGGCCTTCGCGCGATCGTGCGGCAAGATCCAGACGTGATTTTAGTCGGCGAGATTCGTGACAAGGAGACCGCCGACATCACGATGCAGGCGTCGCTTACAGGCCATCTCGTGTTCTCGACCCTCCACACGAACGACGCCGTGGGCGCCGTGCCGCGGCTCGTCGACCTCGGCGTGAAGCCCCAGACGATCGGGCCGGCATTAAGTTTAATCATCGCCCAGCGCCTGGTCCGCGTGCTCTGCCCCGACTGCCGGAGGGAAACGGAGCCGTCGGGCGACATCACAATGAATATAAAAAAATTCTT
>JBGQLC010000074.1:0-3378 GCA_041499885.1 Minisyncoccia bacterium | reverse complement strand
TGCCGATTGGCGGAGAGATTGAATTCGCAGACGACGAAACTTTGGGCAGCGCGCTTGAACGCCGCGATTAAACTACAAATCAAGCTTGTAATAAAAAGCCCCGCTTCGCGGGGCTAAGTTCATTATTTTCTAAGAAGAACGCGGATTTGTTCCGCCATACGCTTCGCGGTTTCTTTAGTTCCATGGTAAGTGTCAAAATCTGTTTTCGTGAAAGGAATATAAGCGGCATGACCGGTTACCGATTTAACTGGGAATGTTGCGAGAAGGAATCTGGTACCAACGCAATTCCATTTTTCATTCTCGAAAAAACAAATAGTCCCATCGGGTGAAACCTTGATTACTTCAAAAAACAGACCGCTGCTGTCTTCGATGAGATATCTGGCGGGGCCGGTAAAAACCAGAGCCACTACACCACCTGCATCGGTTTCTACTTCCGCGGAAGTAGCAGTAATTCGCTCGTCGTGATGGTCGATTTCGGTGACCGTGAATTTCTTCGCGGCGAAAGTCAGAGTTCCGTTTTGCAGCCGGTAAGCGCTCACCGGGCTCGACTTGTCGAGCGTAAGCTGGATTACCAATTTGGCTTCTTTGCTTTCAGTAGCAAACAATGCCGGCGATAGAACTGCGAACAGCGCAAACACGATAATGGCCGAAAACGCAAACTTTTTCACAAATCTCCTGCGTCTTAAAGTTCTGCCCTAAATTATATGCGAAGAGATTTTAGCCTTCAAGAGCCGGGTCTAGCCATGCCGGATAACCATCACATCACCGTCAGAGACGACGTAGTCCTTGCCCTCAAGGCGAATCAGCCCTTTCTGTTTAGCCTTGTTCCAATCTCCGCATTCCAAAAGTTTCTGCCAATTGACCACTTCGGCGCGAATAAAGTTTTTTTCAAAATCAGTGTGGATTGTGCCTGCGGCCTCAGGAGCTTTTGCGCCCCGTCTTATCGTCCATGCGCGGGTCTCATCTTCGCCGGTCGTGAGAAAGCTTATTAAATCCAGGACGGAATATGCTTTGCGGATAAGCTCGTCTAAATTTTCTATTTTTGATAAGTCCATTACGAGATAATCACCGCCTAAGGATTTTATCCGTTCGAGCAAGCCGGCCGGTATATCGCTCTCTTCGCCGTTCAGAACATATATCTGTTTCTTAGCCGACAAAAGCTGTAGCTCTTTCATTATCTCCTCATCGCCCCATTCTACCGTTAGCTTCCCCTCCTCTAACGCCTTTTTGGCTTTAAGCAGAACTTCAAGATTTTTTATTGCTTTTTTGTCCCCAGTGCGCGCCTCGCCCTCAAGTTTTTTAAGTCGTTTTTCTACGGTGTCCAAATCTTTGAGCTGCAACTCGGTCAAGATAATTTCTAAATCACGCGTTGGATCAACTGAATTTTCAACATGGATAATCTCCGGATTTTGAAATACCCGCAACACAACCGCTATTGCTTGCGTCTCGCGGATATGCGACAAAAACTGATTGCCTAAGCCCTCGCCAAGATTTGCGCCCTTCACCAGCCCGGCGATATCGTAGAACTCAACAACGGCCGGAACTTTTTTCTTGGATTTGCTCATTGTGGCAAGTTTATCCGCCCGTTCGTCGGGAACGGGTACGATGCCGATATTCGGGTCAATGGTCGCGAAGGGATAGTTCGCCACAACGATGTTTTGTTTGGTCAAAATTTTAAACAGCGTTGATTTGCCGACATTGGGCAAACCGACGATGCCGATGGACAATTTCATAGCCGCTCTACTCTATCAAAAAGAATCTCCGTTCGCAATCTTATCTTTACGCTTTAATCTTACCTATCGCGAAAAGCGCTAGAGCCGCAAGCGCGAGACCGACATCCTGGAAGACTAGGTCGAAAGAGTTCAAATTTGCCAATGCGAAGGCAAGCAGAATCAACGCCGAGAGTAGCGCAACCCAACTCACTTTTCGCTTCACGAGAAGCAGCAACGCGACAAGAACCTGAAATCCTTCAAGAATCCACAAAAAGGTTGAGGTTGGGATGTAATTGGTGACCAGCGCCGGAATGAATTTTGTCCATGTGCCCGGATTAAGATAGCTCTCGATGGCCGCAGAAACAAAAACAAAAGCCAGGCCGATGCGCAACGCGAATGACGCAAAAATTATACGCATAAATCAGGAGTATCGTTCCGCTTCAAAAAGCGCGAGGGCCGCGACCGCGAGGCCGATATCTCGGAAAGTTACGAACATTGCGGCAAGATTCGCGAGAACAATCCCCGCCAAGGCGAAAAACGCGAATAGAGCCGCCCACTTGCTCCATTTGCCGGATAGAAGCCAGAGGGCCAGAACCAGCTCACCAACGCCGAACACCGTCAGCAGCTTGTCTAAATGCACGAATGAGCCCAGAAAATGTGGCAGGTACCCGATCCATGCGTCCGGCACAGCAAGCGCCGATATGGCGGCGTATGAAAATACAAAAGCCAGCGCGGCGCGCAAAATAAATTTTATTCTCTTGATAGTATTAACGTTCATAGGTTCCGATAAGCTCTGCTGTTTCTATAACATGGCCGTTCATCGCGGCCTCTAGAACATCCCGCTTTGCGCCTTGATCGGCCATGATCAGCGCGTCGAGAGCGAACAATTTGAAGTGGTAGTGATGCATGCCTTTGCCGGGACACGGCCCGGTATAGCCTATTTTTCCGACGGCATTTGTACCCTCAAGGCCATCGGGTTTTGAGGACTTTTTAATTGCCATTGCCGAGGGCTCAAGATTCCAAACCAGCCAATGAGTGAAAGTACCCTGCGGCGAGTCCGGGTCATCCATAATCAGTGCGAAGCTTTTTGCGCCGGATGGCACACCGGTAATATTAAGCTCCGGATTAACGTCCGCGCCATCGCAGGTGTACTCCTTTGGGATTGCCTGGTTGCCCTCAAACGCGACGCTTGTGATTTGCATAGTGTTTTTTAAAAATTGATTTTTTGACCAATTGCGTCTTAACAATTCTCTGCCTATAAAGATAGCCAGGATCAATACTATTATAACAAACGCCCGGTTCATACGAATGCTTTGAGTTCCCGTAAAATTTCTTCGGGCAACGACTCACCCGGCTTGGTCACTCCGGGATAGCGCCAAGCGCTAATAATTTTTCTGCGCGCGCGCTCTTCCTTCACCATTACCCAAAGCTCGTATGGGTGCTTCGGGCTGCCCGCGGGCTGCATCATCGCTATAGTTTGAGGAGCGATCCCTTCTTCTATCCTTTTGGGCGAGTTGATTATCCGGCGGACACGCGCTTCGGACAGGCCATAGAAACGCATTTTGCCGCGGCTGTGGTGAGTCCAGTGAAATTGTTTCGTTTTGCGAATGCCTAGCATTAGGCGGCAATTGCGCTATCACGATACGCGCAATATTCACACTCGGAG
>JBGQLC010000073.1:0-3462 GCA_041499885.1 Minisyncoccia bacterium | reverse complement strand
GTCGGTTCTGCCATTCCGCTTGATGAGCGGCTGGAAGTGCCGGTGCGCGGACGCGATCTGACCAGCGGCTTGCCCCGGGAAGTTGTCTTAAAAAACAGCCATTTGCGGATGGCTTTGCAAAAATCTTTGCGCACGATAATCGACGGCGTTCGAGAAGTTATTGAGGCCACGCCGCCGGAATTGACCGGAGACATGCTAAAGCAGGGGATCTATCTTTGCGGCGGAGGAGCGCTTTTAAGAGGCCTCGATGAATTGATTGAAAAAGAGACCGCCGTATCAACGGAAATAGCAGACGATCCGATTACCTGCATGGCTCGCGGCCTGGGGAGGATTGTGGACAATTTCGATTATTACTCGCCGCTCTTGGACAATCCGCTGAAACCGGTCGACGTGCATCTTTAATTTTTAATGTTCCGCGATCATTGGTTTCCGGTTTTGGTAGCCGCCGTTTTCGCCGCCCTTCTTTTTCTCGAACCGACATCTGGACTATTTTTGTGGCGCGCTATCGTCGGTTCAAACACGGTAGCGCCGGATAACGGAGTGGTGAACACGAACGTCACGCAAGCCGAGGCGGATGCCTTAAAAAACGCCGCGGCTCAGTTTGTAAGGCCACGCGGACGTTCCGTAGAGGCATTGGTTTATTCGACTTATCCGCTTAGTTTTAAAAATGAACTCATCATCGCTGCCGGCGCGCGTGAGGGTATTTCTGCCGGCGAACCGGTGCTTTTCCGCGGTTTGCTTGTGGGCAAAGTGGCCAAGGTTAATGCAACGGATGCGGTCGTCCAGACTATTTTCGACACAAATTTTAATATGCCCGTGCGGATAGGAAAAAACTCAGTTGATTCACTATTAAAGGGAGGGAATACACCCCTGCTTACATTAATTCCCAAAGGGAAAAGCGTTTCCGAGGGCGGCGCCGTGTATTCCGCGGCCACAGGCCTGCCATACGGCGTAGCTATCGGCTCGATCGTGAATATTCGTTCAGCCGCGGATAACGTGTTTGCCGAAGCAGAGGTCCGTCCGCCGTACGGGGAAGGCGACATTCGTTTGGTTTCAGTATTGTTGGGTCAATAAATATGAAATTATCCCGACCGTTTTTTATTTTCGCCGTCGCCCTTGCTGCCGCTATTTTTTTTGAGTGGCAGTTTCTGCTTTTTACCGGCCGGTCTTTTGAATGGGCGCTTGCGATAATTGTCGCCGCCGCCTTTTTTCTTGAGCCGATTGAGGTTGCGGCGCTTGCCTTTTTATCGCTATGGCTATTCGGCGGTTTTTTAGCGCTCGGCATAGGCGAAGCAGCGGTGTTCGCCACGTTCCCACTCGTGCTTTCTATGGTGCGGACCCGGTTGCCGGTGGACAGCTGGCTTGCCCTCGCCCTAACAATTGCCGGCGGCGTGCTGCTTCAGGCTATTTTTGCAAACCTGTCATTTTTTACCGAGCGGATAATTTTTTTGTTAGGGGATGCATTCGGCAGCGCGGCTTTCGGTGTAATTTTCTTTGTTATTTTTTCCCGGTTTTACAAGGTTCACGAAGCGCGTTGATATCCGTCTGCCCTCTGCAGGCAGATAAATCGGTATGCAGACTTGCTGTCGCAATTCACACTGAGGTAAGCTGAAGACGGATGAAGAATAAAAACGATCTGGCGTTTGAAGAAATGCTTTCCGACGAGTGGAGCGAAGAGAAGGATTTGCGTGAGGTTACGCTCGATTCCAGACCTTTGCGTATTGCGGGGCTAATTTTTTTGTCGCTCGGGTTGATCTTCGCGATACGCGTAGTTGCTCTTGGGGTGATAAGCGGTAAATGGTACTCCGACCGCGCAAAGGCCAATTTGAGTCAGATAGACACCGTGCCCGCTCCGCGGGGATTGATTATCGACAGATTCGGTAAAATTTTGGCCGACAACAAGGCAACTTTTGCCGCGGTTTTGAACGCCAGCGAATTTATTAAACACGAAGAGTTGCGCGAGCCGACGCTTGCCGCCGCGGAAAACATTTTAAATATCAACCGTGAAAATATTCTATCTGAAATCGCAGGACAAGAGCCCGACGCATCGGCGCAACCCATCGTGCTCTCTCCCGAGATTTCCCAGAGTCAAATTGTAGCGCTCAAAGGCCTGCACTTGTCCACGCTTTCCGTCGACGATAGTTTCAAGCGTGTTTATCCGGATGGCCAACGGTTCGCGCCGCTTCTCGGCTACACCGGCTTGCCTACGGCGAAAGATCTTTCGACAGATTCAGGTTTGACCACCGATGAGTTAGTCGGCAAAGGCGGCATAGAGGCTTCCTATGATTCGTCGCTCCGTGGCCAGCGGGGAGTTTCGCTCACCCTTCGTGATGCCAAGGGGCGGATGGTGGGCAATACGGAAAGTGCCTCGCCGAAAATCGGTGAAACCCTGCACCTTACCATTGACGCCGATTTCCAATCATATTTTTATGACCGGATGCAGCAGGGACTGCGTTCACTAGGCCGCACTTCGGGCGTAGGTTTGGCGATGAATCCGCAGACCGGCGAGATATTGGCCTTGATGAATTTCCCTTCATTCGACAATAATCTGCTCAGCAATCCGGGGCATAACGCCGAAAAAACAAATATACTTACCTCGCAACTTAAGCCGTTATTTGACCGCGCCGTAGCGGGTCTTTACAGCCCGGGTTCCACGATTAAACCGCTGGTCGGCGTTGCGGCCTTGGCGGAGGGTATAATTAATCCGCAGCAGACGATTTTTTCGCCGGGCTATATCGATGTGCCTAATCCGTACGACCCAACTAAGCCGACCCGCTATTTAGACTGGCGCTATCAGGGCGATGTGAATATGGCCTCGGCCATCGCGCAGTCGAGTGACGTTTATTTTTATGTTGTCGGCGGAGGCACCAATACCGAAAAAGGCCTTGGCATAACCAAACTTAATGATTGGTGGGCGAAGTTTAATTTCGGGAACTTGACCGGGATCGATTTGCGGGGCGAAGAAAAAGGGTTTCTGCCGACGATAGATTGGAAAAAAAGAGTAACCGGCCGGCCATGGCTTTTGGGTGACACATATAACGTATCCATCGGGCAAGGTGATCTTTTGGTGACGCCAATACAGCTTCTGGACTATACGAGCGCAATCGCGAACGGAGGGAAAATTTACCGGCCATTTGTTAACGCCTCCACAACACCACTAACGATTTCCGACCTAAGCGAATATCTGCCCCAAATAAAAGAAGTGGATAAGGGCATGGTCGCTTCGGTGCGTTCTCCGCTCGGCACGGCGCACACGCTGGCCGATTTGCCATTTTCGATCGGCGCGAAAACCGGCAGCGCGCAGATCGAGAATAATACGCAAGAAAACGCTTTCTTCGTCGGCTATGCTCCGACCGATAATCCCCAGATTGCAGTACTCGTGCTCATCGAGCACTCCCGCGAAGGTAGTTTGAACGCCGTGCCAATCGCAAAGGATGTGCTGGCGTGGTATTATGAGCATAG
>JBGQLC010000072.1:0-3545 GCA_041499885.1 Minisyncoccia bacterium | reverse complement strand
GCCTCTGGTCAGCTCGCCGAGCTCAAAGCGGATCATCGCCGGCTTTATGCCGAAATCGTAGCGGTCAAAAAGCACGTGCGAACTCACCGGTTCGCCGGTTCGGATAAACTCGCGGATGGCTGATTCTAATATCCGTTCTGCTCGTTGATTCATTGTTACCTAATTATAAGCATATTGGCAATCCAGTCAAGAGATTGCCAATTAAAGTGCATTTTGTCGGGATACCAATGAATACGCTATAATAATCATATGGAAATAATTAAAGGCAAGGTTGACTGGATAGATATTACCAAGCCGACACATGAAGACCTGGAATGGCTGCGCAAAAAATATAAAATCCATAAGATTATCCTCAAAGAACTTCAGGAGCCATCGGTACGGGCTAAGGTTGAGAGCTACGACAATTATCTTTTCTTTATTTACTATTTCCCTATTTACGATGCCCGCGAAAAATTGTCGCGGCGGGCCGAGATTGATTTTTTAATATTAAAGAACGCCGTCATCACCGTACACTACGAAGACATACCGGCACTCGACCATTTCCGCAAAGTTAATTTCGAAAATACTCTTGAGCTCAGCTACCAAATGCTTAATTCACTTTTGGTTTTTGAAGACCGCCAGCTTCGGCATGTAAGAGAAAAAGTGGAGGAGATAAGCGCGATGCTTTTCCAGGGGCAGGAGCGCGAGGTTCTTGAAAATATTGCTTACCTAAAACGCGATGTTTCCGAATACCGCATCATCATCCGGCACCAGCGGCCGATATTGGAATCGCTCCTCCAGCACGGCGAACGTTTCTGGGGCAAAGAAGCGCTGATATATCTGAACGACATTCTTGGCGAATATCTAAAAATCTTAAACCAAGTAGAAGATTACCGCGAAACGATCATGGATTTTGACAATACCAACACCCAAATGATGAACGTGAAATCCACCGAGGTTATGAAAACATTCACCATTTTGGCGTTTTTAACTTTCCCGCTTATGCTGTTTACCTCGCTTTTCGCCATGCGCGTCCCCGGTGTACCGTTCATTAACCGCACCAACGGTTTCTGGATAGTCATCGGCATTCTTTCAACCGTTATGGCGGTAATGCTGCTCTATTTTAAGAAGCGCGATTGGCTCTGAGGCGTATGATGCATCTCTACAATACGCTGTCCGGAAAAAAAGACCTGCTGCCGGGGGGCAATCCCCTTCGCCTTTTTGTCTGCGGCCCTACCGTCTACGCCGAGCCGCACATCGGTAACGCCAGAACATTTATGGTTTTTGATATCTTCGCCCATTATCTCCGTAGCCGCGGACACAAATTGTTGTATCTTCAGAACATAACGGACATTGACGACAAGATCATTGACCGGGCGCATCAGGAGGGCGTCAGCTGGAAAATAATCGCGCGGAGATATGAGAACGTGTTCCGTAAAGACATGCGGGCACTTGGAATATCTTCAGTGAGCCGCTACGCCAGGGCCAGTGACTTTATAAGAGAAATAGTTGTCCAAGTCGAAACGCTGGTTAAAAAAGGCAACGCCTATAAGATAGAAGGCGACGGATATTACTTTGACCTCACTACCTTTCCTGATTACGGCAAGCTTTCGCACCGCACAATAAGCCAAGCCGAAGACGCGGTGAGCCGCATCGATATAAGCGACAGAAAAAGAAACCGCGGAGATTTCGCGCTCTGGAAATTTCCTACTCACGAACATGAGCCGCGCTGGAAAACCAGACTGGGCGAGGGCCGTCCGGGATGGCATATCGAAGACACCGCCATAACCGAAAACTTCTTCGGACCGCAATATGAGATCCATGGAGGAGCGATGGATCTGAAATTTCCGCATCACGAAGCCGAGATCGCGCAGCAGGAATCCGCCTCCGGGAAAAGTCCGCTGGTAAAACTTTGGATGCATACGGGCTTTCTTACGGTGAACGGTGAGAAGATGTCAAAAAGTTCTGGAAATTTCTTGACGGTTGAAGCAATGCTCAAGAGTTATTCTCCCGCTGTTTTTCGGATGATGGTTTTGATGCACCACTATCGTTCCCCTCTCGACTATACCAGTGAGCTTGCCGAAAACGCGAAGAAAAATATTTCGAGCATTGGAGAGTTTGTGAGCAAGCTACGCTTTGTGTCAAAAAAATCTCTCGGGAAAAAATCACTAAATGCCGAGCTCGATAAACTAACCACCGATTTCAATGACGCCCTAGCCGATGATTTTAATACTACTAAAGCCTTGGCCGCTCTTTTTGGATTTATCAATTCCATCCAGCCGGGATTATGGGAAATCTCTGCGACTGAGGCAAAAACAGCCGCGGATCGGGTCAAGGCGCTCCTTGGCGCGCTGGGTTTGGACGTTTCCGCTCCAAAAATCCCCTTTAAAATCAAATGGCTGGCGCGCCGGCGGGAGTTATACAGAAAGAATAAACAGTTTGAGCAATCCGACGCCTTGAGAAAAAATCTGGAAAGGGTAGGATTCGTAATTGAAGACACCCCGCTGGGACCCTTTCTATGGCCAAGAACGCAACCATAAAATTACCGCCGCAAAACGTAGAAGCCGAACAATCGGTTTTGGGAAGCATTTTAATAGATTCCACCGCCCTAATTAAGGTGGTGGATATTTTAACCGCTGATGATTTTTATAATCCGACACACCAAAAAATTTACTCCGCTGTTCTAGAGTTGTATGAAAAAAATCAACCGGTTGATATCCTGACCCTCACCAACCGCTTAAAAGAAAAAGATTCGCTTAAAAGTCTTGGTGGTTCGGGCTATCTCGCCGAATTGACCAACCAAGTAACGACCGCTGAGCACGTTGACCACTTCGCGCAGATAGTAAAAGAAAAAAAAGTTTTGCGCGATTTGATAAAAGCCTCGGCTGAAATTACCGCATCTGCTTTTGAGCCAGCCAAAGAAATGGAGGACATGCTGGACGATATCGAGCAGAAGATTTTTTCCATCTCTCAAAAATCTTTGCCGCAAAATTTCACGCATGTCAAAGAAGAATTGCGAACGGCTTATGAGCGCATTGAAAAATTACACGCGAATAAGGGCACGCTGCGGGGAGTGCCGACCGGATTCGCCGGACTGGATGATAAGCTCGGCGGGCTGCAACGCTCCGACCTGGTAATAATTGGCGCCCGCCCGTCGCTCGGTAAAACGTCACTGGCTTTGGACATCGCTCGTAACGCGGCGATGAAATCAGGAATTCCGGTCGGAATTTTTTCTCTGGAAATGTCGCGTGAACAGGTCATTGACCGCCTGATCGCCGCCGAATCGCATGTGCCGCTTTGGAAATTACGCAGCGGCAAAATCAGCGACGACACGGAATTCCAAATGATACAGCAATCGCTTGATGTTCTCTCAAAAGCGCCGATATACATAGACGATACCGCTTCGCCAAATATCATGCAGATGCGCGCGATGGCCAGACGGCTGCAAATGGAGCACGGCCTCGGACTTCTGGTGGTTGATTACCTACAGCTGATAATGCCCCGCAAGAACATTGATAATATGGTCGCTCAAATAACCGAAATTTCACGGAGCCTGAAAGCTCTGG